>CAMKZP010000047.1 GCA_946477805.1 uncultured Enterobacter sp. | reverse complement strand
TGTGTATAAGAGACAGGTACGTTAGTGTCGGCAATCACTTCCACGCCAAACTTAGCGACAACATCAAGCATAGATTTCAGCGTCAGTTCGATACCTTCGATCATTGCCGCGTTGTCAGGGTTGGCTTTATCCGCCACTTCCAGCGCGCGATCCAGGCTATCAATTACCGGCAGCAGTTCGTTGACGAATTTCTCCAGCGCAAACTTGTGCGCCTTTTCAACGTCCAGCTCGGTGCGGCGACGCAGGTTTTCCATTTCCGCTTTGATGCGCAGCACGCCATCGCGTTCGCGATTCTGCGCTTCTGCAAGCTGAGCTTCCAGATTCGCAATTTTTTCATCGCGCGGGTCCACCTGCTCAGCAGACGCGCCTGGCTCTACAGCCTCAACGTCATCATGCTGTTCCGTGATAATTTCTTCAGGGGCTTGCCCCTCAGGCGTTTTCTGTTCTTTACTACTCATGAATTTCTCCGCGTTTTTCTGCATTCATCTCGCTAACTTCGCTTATTATGGGGATCAGTTTCCGGGATTCAAGGGAACAAAGCAGATTGTCATCATTCATCAGGCACAAGGACCTCCAGAAAATGAATAATCATTTCAGGTGTATTGGGATCGTCGGGCATCCGCGTCACCCTACTGCATTGACGACACATGAAATGTTGTATCGCTGGCTGTGTGGCAAAGGCTATGAAGTGATGGTTGAGCAGCAAATCGCTCAGGAGCTGCAGCTTAAAAGCGTCAAAACCGGTACCCTGGCCGAAATTGGCCAACAGGCGGATCTCGCCGTCGTGGTCGGCGGCGACGGCAACATGCTGGGCGCAGCCAGGACGCTTGCTCGCTATGACATCAAGGTTATCGGCATCAACCGCGGCAATCTCGGTTTCCTGACCGACCTCGACCCGGACAACGCACAACAGCAGCTGGCCGACGTGCTGGAAGGCCACTATATCAGCGAAAAACGATTTCTGCTTGAAGCGCAGGTCTGCCAGCAGGACTGCCAGAAACGCATCAGCACCGCCATCAACGAGGTGGTTCTTCACCCTGGTAAAGTGGCGCATATGATCGAATTCGAAGTGTATATCGATGAAATTTTTGCCTTCTCGCAGCGTTCTGACGGGCTGATTATCTCGACGCCGACGGGCTCCAC
Source organism: uncultured Enterobacter sp. (assembly GCA_946477805.1). GTDB lineage: Bacteria > Pseudomonadota > Gammaproteobacteria > Enterobacterales > Enterobacteriaceae > Enterobacter. The sequence goes on along the minus strand of CAMKZP010000047.1, from coordinate 11,363 downwards.
CGCTTACTCGCTCTCCGCTGGGGGGCCGATCCTGACGCCGTCACTGGATGCCATCACTCTGGTGCCGATGTTCCCGCACACGCTCTCCGCCCGCCCGCTGGTGATTAACGGGGACAGTACGATACGGCTGCGGTTCTCACACCGTCGTAACGATCTTGAGATCAGCTGCGACAGCCAAATCGCGCTGCCCATACAGGAGGGTGAAGATGTGCTCATTCGCCGCTGCGATTACCATCTGAATCTTATCCATCCGAAAGATTACAGCTATTTCAATACATTAAGCTCAAAGCTCGGCTGGTCAAAAAAATTGTTCTGATTTTGCATCCAGCACTTTACTGTATAAAAAACCAGTTTATACTGTATGAAAACACAGTCATGGTTTTTCATACAGGAAAACAATTATGCTGGCACAACTGACCATCAGCAACTTTGCCATTGTTCGTGAGCTTGAGATCGACTTCCACAGCGGCATGACGGCGATTACCGGTGAAACCGGTGCAGGTAAATCCATTGCCATTGATGCCCTCGGCCTGTGCCTTGGCGGCCGTGCAGAGGGTGACATGGTGCGCCGGGGCGCAACCCGCGCCGACCTCTGCGCCCGCTTCTCTCTCAAAGACACGCCTGCGGCCATGCGCTGGCTGGAAGAAAACCAGCTTGAAGACGGACGTGAGTGTTTACTTCGCCGCGTTATCAGCAGTGACGGACGCTCCCGTGGCTTTATTAACGGTACGGCTGTCCCTCTTTCACAGCTTCGTGAGCTCGGTCAGTTGCTTATCCAGATCCACGGCCAGCACGCGCACCAGCAGCTCATTAAACCCGAGCAGCAGAAAGCCCTGCTTGATGGCTACGCAGGTGAGTACGCGCTTACTCAGCTGATGGCGGAACACTATCGCCAGTGGCACCAGAGCTGCCGTGAACTCGCGCAGCATCAGCAGCAAAGCCAGGAGCGTACCGCCCGCGCTGAACTGTTGGAATATCAATTAAAAGAGCTGAACGAATTTGCACCGCAGGCGGGCGAGTTTGAGCAGATTGATGAAGAGTACAAACGTCTGGCCAACAGCGGCCACCTGCTTTCGACCAGCCAGAGCGCGCTGAATATACTGGCCGATGGAGAAGACGTTAACCTTCAAAGCCAGCTTTATAACGTGCGCCAGCTGATGACCGAGCTGGCAGGCATGGACGGCAAACTCTCTGGCGTACTGGATATGCTGGAAGAGGCTGCGATACAACTCTCCGAAGCAGGCGACGAACTGCGCCACTACTGTGAACGCCTGGATCTCGATCCGAACCGTTTGTTCGAACTTGAGCAGCGCATTTCCCGTCAGATTTCCCTGGCGCGCAAGCACCATATTACGCCGGAAGAGTTACCCGTCTTCTATCAGTCTCTGCTTGAGGAGCAACAGCAGCTCGACGATCAGGCTGACTCTCAGGAAACGTTATCTCTGGCAGTCAACCTGCATCACCAGCAGGCGCTGGCCACGGCGAAACAGCTGCATGCTATCCGCCTGAACTATGCGCAGGAGTTAAGCCAGCACATCACCGAAAGCATGCACGCGCTGGCAATGCCGCACGGTGTGTTCACTATCGACGTCCGCTTCGAAGAGAACCACCTGACGGCAGAAGGTGCAGATCGCATTGAATTCCGCGTGACAACGAACCCAGGCCAGCCATTACAGGCTATTTCTAAGGTTGCCTCGGGCGGCGAGCTCTCGCGTATCGCCCTGGCGATTCAGGTGATAACCGCGCGTAAAATGGAAACACCGGCACTGATTTTCGATGAAGTGGACGTAGGGATCAGCGGCCCGACGGCTGCCGTGGTCGGTAAACTGCTTCGTCAGCTGGGCGAATCAACGCAGGTCATGTGTGTTACCCACCTGCCGCAGGTCGCGGGCTGTGGTCATCATCACTTCATCGTCAGTAAAGAAACGGATGGTGAAATGACCGAAACGCACATGAAACCGCTGGATAAACGTTCTCGCTTGCAGGAGCTTGCGCGCCTGCTGGGCGGTAGCGAAGTCACCCGTAACACCCTCGCAAACGCGAAAGAACTGCTGGCGGCATAAACTTTTTCGGGATCTCAGGGTCATACAGAACAACAAAAACGCCGCCAGACCGGTTTCAAAGTGGGGCAAGGTCTATTATCATCGGCATATTACATATGAGCCGCGTTCTGCTCGGGCCCGAAAAGGAATCAAATCACTATGCGTTGTAAAATGCTGACCGCTGCTGCAGCGGTTCTTCTGATGTTGACCGCAGGCTGTTCCACTCTGGAGAAAGTGGTTTACCGTCCTGACATCAACCAGGGGAACTACCTTACCCCTAACGATGTGTCCAAAATCCGCGTGGGGATGACACAACAGCAGGTCGCTTATGCACTGGGAACCCCGATGATGTCCGATCCGTTCGGCACAAACACCTGGTTCTATGTATTCCGTCAGCAGCCAGGACATGAAGACGTGACCCAGCAGACTCTGACGCTGACCTTCAGCAGCGCAGGTGTGTTGACCAACATCGACAACAAGCCAGCCCTGACTCAGTAATACATCATCAGAAATGCAAAAAGGTGCTCAGTGAGCACCTTTTTTGTTTTCTTTAATTTCCTCGCCCCTCTCGTATCGGGGAAGGGAAGGAAGCGTTACTTACCGGATTTCTCCGCACGCTGGCGGCGCAGCTCTTTCGGGTCAGCAATCAGCGGGCGGTAGATCTCAACCCGATCGCCATCCTTTAGCGAATCCGTAAGCTTCACCGGGCGGCTGTAAATTCCGACTTTATTCTTCGCTAAATCGATGTCGCTGCGCAGTTCCAGTATGCCGGAAGCACGGATAGCCGCCTCGACGGTCGTCCCCTCTTCCAGGGCTACGCGCTGCAGATACTGCTTCTCCGGCAGCGCATACACCACTTCCACCGCAATCTTATGCGACACTGTAAACCTCTTTGGCGCGGGTGGTGAAAGCCTGCACCATGTTTGACGCAAGCTCTTTGAAGATGCGGCCAAACGCCAGCTCAATCAGCTTATTGGTAAACTCAAAATCCAGATGGAATTCGATACGGCAGGCGTCCGCGCTCAGCGGCGTGAACTTCCAGCCGCCCATCAGGGTCTTGAACGGACCGTCCACCAGATGCATCAAAATACTCTGATTATTCGTCAGCGTATTGCGGGTGGTGAACGTCTTGCTGATGCCCGCTTTGGAGACGTCGACCGCCGCAGTCATCTGCGTCGGACCTGACTCCAGTACCCGGCTACCGGTGCACCCCGGAATAAACTCCGGATAAGCGTTAACATCGTTCACTAACTGATACATTTGTTCCACGCTGTAGGGGACAAGCGCAGTACGGCTAATCTGAGGCATAGCATTTTCCATGGTCACACAACGGACAAATTATAACATTTATCACCTGTTAAAAAAACGCTAAGCCTCATCTCGTGCTAATATAGCGCGTTAGGCCTCACAGGACGCGATGAGGTGACTTTTTGAAATCAGATTACCGACGGCTTTACGACAACTATGACGAAGAAAAAAGCACATAAACCAGGTTCGGCGACCATTGCGCAAAATAAGCGTGCTCGCCACGAGTATTTCATCGAAGAAGAATTCGAAGCTGGCCTTGCATTGCAGGGCTGGGAAGTGAAATCGCTGCGCGCCGGGAAGGCCAATATTGGTGATAGCTATGTGATCCTGAAAGACGGCGAAGCCTTCCTGTTCGGCGCGAATTTTACGCCGCTGACGGTCGCCTCTTCACACTATGTTTGCGATCCGACGCGCACCCGTAAATTGCTGCTGAACAAGCGTGAGCTGGAATCCCTTTACGGACGTATCAACCGTGAAGGCTTTACGGTGGTTGCGCTCTCTATGTACTGGAAAAATGCCTGGTGCAAAGTGAAAATCGGCGTCGCGAAAGGTAAGAAACAGCACGATAAACGAACCGATCTAAAAGAACGTGAATGGCAGCTCGACAAAGCGCGTATCATGAAAAACGCAGGGCGTTGATTCTGCACACTTATTGTACTATTCAATAAGTTAGCGTTTCGGGCTGGTATCCGGGAAGTGAAATCTGGTATACTCAGTTCAACACTATTGGGGCTGATTCTGGATTCGACGGGATTTGCGAAACCCAAGGTGCATGCCGAGGGGCGGTTTGCCTCGTAAAAAGCCGCAAAAAAATAGTCGCAAACGACGAAAACTACGCTTTAGCAGCTTAATAACCTGCTAAGAGCCCTCTCTCCCTAGCTTCCGCTCTTAAGACGGGGATCAAGAGAGGTCAAACCCAAAAGAGATCGCGCGGATGCCCTGCCTGGGGTTGAAGTGCTAAAACTAATCAGGCTAGTTCGTTAGTGGCGTGTCTGTCCGCAGCTGGCGTGCGAATGTAAAGACAAACTAAGCATGTAGTACCGAGGATGTAGAAATTTCGGACGCGGGTTCAACTCCCGCCAGCTCCACCACTTTTGATAGGACTGCAACCGGACAGAGGCAATAAAAACAACCACTTACGGACACTGACCAGACAGTACGCAGACCGAGAAAAGACAAGAATATGCACGTAGAATGCACGTGCACTTTAAAAGAACCCCAGATCTCACGGTCTGGGGTTTTGCTATTTGTAACGAAGGGTAACAAAAACCCCTCACCCTTTCGCGCTTCGCCCTCCTTGACACTGTTTATTTTTACAGTAAAAATACTGTATACAATCACAGTGATTTCCCGGAGGCTTATATGTTCGTTGAACTGGTTTACGACAAGCGTAATGTTGATGGTTTGGCTGCTGCCAGAGAGATTATCCTGGAGGAACTGACGAAGCGGGTGCACCAGATTTTCCCTGATGCCGAAGTGAGAGTGAAGCCTATGCAGGCGAACGCTTTAAATAGCGACGCCAGCAAAAGTGATCGGGAAAAGCTGAACCGCATGCTTGAGGAAATGTTTGATGAATCCGACATTTGGCTGACGTCTGAATTCCCAACCGTCCGGCACAATGGATAACTCTGCCATGGGCAGCCTTATCGGACAGCTGCCCAACTAACATTCCACGAATAGCTTTCCGTTAAGCTTAAGTGCTATCTAACACAAATTATCACCTTTCACTACCAGCGTTCTGTCACATCCGAACAAAGAATCAGGCAGGATGTAGACTCACATCACAGGGTTTTATTTCCAATATCAAGAGAAAATGGTACATTAAATCCTTTCGTAATCAGCTAATGAAATATAGTGTATAAAAATGAGAGAAAAGAACTTGTTAGATGGCCTAACTATTTTTCGTTTTGTGGCTGCTTTTTACGTTTTCGTTTTCCATGCCTACCTTAGATTTAAAATTGAATTCCCATTATGGATTGAAGCTATTATCCGTAATGGTGCGGTCGGAATGACGTTTTTCTTTGTGCTCTCAGGTTTTGTAATGGCGTGGACATCACGCAATGGTATTAAAAAAGACTATTTCCCATCTCGAATAAAGAGAATAATACCTGCGTACTACTTCATGGGGCTAATAACAATACCACTTCTTGACTTCAATAATACGTACAAGGCACTTTCTCAAATAATTTTGTTTATTTTCACATCCCAATCATGGTACCCAATAACTTTTTTTGAGTGGAATTTTATAGGATCATGGTCGGTTTCGACTGAAATGTTTTTCTATCTTATCTTCCCGTTAATCTTCCCATTAATTTCTCGCCGCCCCTTATTATTTGTTTTAGTATCATATCTAATTTCGTCCATGATTGTACATATAGCTTTGAATGTTGGCATCACAAAGTTGTTACCAGATTTTTATGTAGGCCCGATATATCGCCTTCCTGAGTTCTTGTTTGGTGTTGCTTTAGGCTGCACATATTCGAAAGGTGTAAGGTTAGGTATTTATTCTATTCCGTTAGCAATCGTTGCTGCATATCTGCTTTTGTTTATTTCACCTTATGAAAACATCGGCTGGATGAGCAATAACTATGCAACCGTACTTTCAACGGGAATAATAGTCTATGTACTTGCATCCATTAACTTTAAAAAATGCTTACTGACCAACAGTTTAGTATATCTGGGCAAAATAAGCTATTCGTTCTACCTAATGCAAATACCGATTATCATGTTAATCATGAAATATGAAAAAGAATTAAGTGGGTTAGAGCACTGGGAAGCATGGTTCCTATTTTTCGCTACAAACCTCTGTTTAGCCTCGCTAAGTTATCATTTTGTTGAGAATGGGAAACTCTTCTCATCTCTAATTAGGAAGAAAGGAGAGCAGTCTTAGAACTGCTCTCTCTCTTTAATTAAAGATAAATTTCCACTTCTGGTGGTGAGAATTTTTCACCATCATAAGACCACCCCGGACCGGGACGAGGCTCAAATGTATCAATGCTTATAACCTCACAATTTTCAGGTATCCATTCCTTACCTTTTTCGCACTGTATGGTATTTATCACAATTCCATTCTCTATCACTGCATATGTATTATTCATCAAGCATATTCCCATATAATTACGACGCCCGGCGCCCCATTCCCACCTTTCTTAGTTCCACTTGCGCCAAAATTAGCTGCACCTGCCCCACCAGCTCCGAACATTCCTGCTTCCACACTGAAAGCATTATTTGCAGTTGTCTGCCCTGGAGCCCCAGAGCCTAACGGCGAATCTCCACCAGAACCGCCAAGTGTCCCTTGCTGAGAGCCCGCAAAAGTAACCATTCCTCTCGCACCTACCCCTCCCGTAACAACAACAGAACCTGGTGGGTAAACCAAATTACCAGTAGAATTAGCAGCAGTGCCAGATATCTGGTTAGAAGTTGTCGCGGTACCGTTACCCCCTGAGGCGCCACCTTTTACCGAAATAATTGAACCTACGATAGTAGCGCCGCCAGCGGTAGCAATAGAAAGACCGTCACTTCCCGTTCCTGCTGCGCCAATAGTAATAATGAAAGGTTGAACATCCAGGAGTGGGCTTTGTACATAGTCACCACTTGCACCGCCGCCGCCAACTGACGATTGCCCAGATGTAGTTACCGGAGCACCACCTCCGCCACCACCGCCACCAGTTGCTTCAATTATTATCTTTCTTGTTCCTGCCGAAGGTGTGTATGTCTGCGAAGTAGTAAACACTCGCCTCGCAATCAATCTCCCCGAAATTCCTGTTTTAAGATTTTCAATAAAACCAGGCATATCTCCATCATCTAAAATATCCTCCCCTGTGCTATCGCAAAGATATTGTGCGAGACATGCCGAGATATAAGATGCCTGACGAATGGCTTTGTTAACCTGGGCGCTGGAAGCCTTCCCGGCGGTAAAACCAGACAGTAACGCCGGAAGCGCTTCCCATTCTTCCTGTGACATGACGTTAGCGTTAGGATCAAGCGCGAACGCTTTAAAGTTATTTGTTGCCATTAGAGTAAAGTCCCCCATGCTCCTACATCGAACCCGCCGATGTATTCGTTATCTAAATCAAAACCAAAGAATTTTGAGCCCTCGGATGGTGTTTCTACCGAAGGCGTTTCAACATCACCGGCCCATACGCCAGCTGCTTTAACGGTGAGATAGCCCTGTTTAATAGCGGCGATCAGTTCGAGAGACACATCAGAAATATCAGTTTCTGGAAATACCCAGACCGATATCGTCATGTCCTGGTTATCGACGATCTGCATACTCAGGCCCGAGCCTGCCGTCGCAGCGTCAAGAATGGGCGGCAGCGAGTCGTTCCGGCCGTCCCAGTTGTTGATAGCGATTTTCGCTTTCAGAATGATGCGATAGGTATCATCGCTCAGCGTTGTATAGCCCGAATCCGGGTCATACGGCCCTTGCCAGACGCCCTGGTCATATCCGAGCCCGTCAGTGTCCCAGCAGAAATAAACACCTGTTATCGGCTGACTGACTATACGGCTACGTCCGATCCAGAGCCCGAGGGTATCAAGCTGGACGCCTACCGCTGTATCGATGTCAAACGCGCTAACCAGCCCCCGGGTAGCTGATGTGATGTCAATCAGCGGCCGGGTGCTCAGGTCGATGTGATCAAAATATTTCGGTCTGGTGGCGTGGTAGTTGGTGATTAAGTCTGTGTACTTGCTCATGACGTCACCGTTAGAACAATATTTTCCGGCTTACAGGACGCTGATTCGTTGTAGGCGATATTGATATTAGCCGCCGCTACCGTTCCGGCAGATTTGCCAATCAGCAGCTCCTGAATGTCGTAATACCGTGCACTGCCACCACTCACCACGCCGAGGTTAGCCGGGGAGTAAATGCGGCTCAGCAGAACAGAATCACCGATCGTCAGCCCGTTGATGTAATCCGCGACGGCCTGCTGGATCTGTACGCCAATTTGCGACGTGTAGCCCGTAAAGGCTTTCAGTGTGATATGGCCGTAAATCGGAATATCAGTCGATCGCGAAAAGCTGATCACATGCGGGTTACCGTAGGTATCCGGCACCGTGACGGAAGTTGTACCGTAGGTCGCCGTTCCCTGCCCTTTATTACCCCGGATAGTCTGGGCAATGTCGGTCACGTCCCCACCGTCCACAATGGCCGAGATAGAATGTGGCGGCAGCCCGTTACTATCGGTAGCGCCAGTATCATTCTCGTAGAGCTTGTGACGAGTCACGCCAGCAACGTTAGCAATCGCACCGTCAACGCCCTCAAACGGCGTGATAGAGGGTAGCGCAACGCTCTGCCCCTGCCTGATGCGCAGCTCTGCGTCGGTTTCTGCCGGTGCGCCTACGGTGGCCGCCGCCGGGTTGGTTACCGATGTCCAGCCTCGGGTCGGCGTGTTAATGGTAGTAATTGTCCCCGCCAGCGCTGCGACCGCGCCGCTGTTTGAGCAGGTGGCAGTCGCCGTCACCGTACCGTCAACGCCAATCACTACCGAGGCAGGAAGACGCCAGATCACGTTATTGGTGTCTTTCACGGTACCGTTCGTGATAGTTGTCCCTGCGGTGCCGGTGAGCAGCAGATCCACTGTGGAGTTCGTCGCCCCTTTGCGTGCGATACCGTTAATTTTCACGTTACTGGTCAACGCTGCGCCGTAACCCGTAGCTGGTGAGAAGCAGTTGTAAACAGTAATGGCCGTGTTATTGGCATCGTGAATAGCCAGAGCCACCAGCGCCACCATCTGGCCGTCTTTGCTATCTGGCTCCAGATAAGAGTCACTGCCATAAATCTGCTGGAAATAGCTCGTCAGGGTATCGAGTATCGTCTGGTAATCAGGCGCACTGATCCCCTCAGCGGTTACCGTTGCCGATAAGCCGAGTGTGTCCAAATTGAGGGCCATTTATGCCTCGCTGGTTACTGTCGTTGTTCCGTAGATAGTGTCGATTTCAGCGAAGAACTGGACGCGGCGCGTCGTCGTGTTCACTGTCGTATTGAAAGAGAGAATGGATTTAACGCCCCGCGTTTCGAGGATGCGCTTACGGATCGCCAGGTTGTAGGTTTCCGGTTTCTGCTTACCGAGTACGGACTGAATCCACGGAGTCCCCTCGGTGGTGTCGAGAAACCACTGCCCATACCACAATTCGAATCGCGTTTTCACAGCCTGCGAGACGGCCTCCGGTGAGTTAATCAGCCAGGTATCATCGCCGCTGCCAAAAGTGTAATCTCCGTCGTCGTCCTCACGTCGGTATCGCATAATTACCCTCCCAGAGGTTTTGTATTGCTGCCGCCGCTTTCAACGCCGCCATGCGTATGCTTATCAACGATTGAGCCATCCACCAGCTGCAGGCGGCCATCAGGCAGAATCTTCAGGCCGTTGAGGTTGAAGCCTCCCGGCGCGGTACCGGCTATCGCCCCACTGGAAGGATTAAGGCTCAGTTTGGTTCTGCCATCGTCGCTACGTAACTCAACCGCGCTGGTGCTGATACCGCTGATTTTCTGCGTCTGCGACTGTGGCCCGACGATACAGAACGCATCAGATAAATCATGCACCCGGTCGTCGACAGGCTCCTGCACGCCGCCGTTCTGCCACCAGAAATCGATGCAGCGGTCGGCAAAAATCACCAGGCATTCATCGCCGGCTTTCACCGGGAAAGTTAACGTGCAGCCGCCGCCGCGCGGAAATATCACTGGCACATCCACCAGCAGCGGGTAATTTTTGGTAATGCGGTTGCCGTCGTTATCCATTTCAACCGAACGGATAGCAGGCTGCACAACCGCCGTCACCGCGCCGGGATCGAATGATTGAACAATGCCAGGCAAGGCGACGCGGATTTGGTTCTTTGTTATGTCCCGCTCAGATTTGAATGTTTCGGCAAGGTCGCCGCTGCGGGTCTGGTCAGATACTGCCATTTTGTAGGCTCCAGAAAGCAAAAACCCGCCAAGTGGCGGGTTACGAGGTCGAAGGTATGACGGCTATTTTACGCTGACATTGACACCAAGCTCTTTGGACATTTCCCTAGCCATAGCCTTTCGTTTTTCCATAGGTGTTGTATCAATTATATTAGCGATACATTTCGCATCAGTGGCCGCGCACAATTTATAACCATCAGTCAATCTTGTAATCATTTTAGTAAATAAAAGAAAAGTATTAGCGTCTGATTTAGGGTCTTTAATGTCCTTCAGCATCGCCATTGAGTCTTTATACATAACATCAGATGCTGTATCTACATATTCATCTGTTGGCAGACACCCGCGAAGAATAGGGTCACCTAATACGGAGCCATCACCTATGCAGGCGTAACTGACCTTGTCGCCCTTATTCAAATCAATCGCGAGTTTCTCGTTTTCTTTTGTGAAGTATAAAGATACCCCCTTAATACCCACATTAGTTTTTAGCTCTACTGCTGGAACATCGCCCATGGTGGATCTGATTTTTTCGACAGTTCCAGAAACAACAATGGGTTTACCCTTATAGTCTCTGTCTCCCCTCGCTTCATTTGCATCATAATCCTCTGCAATCTTTTCAGCGGAAACAATCACCGTTTCATAAGAAAACATATGGGCGTCGGAGTGGATGAATTGTTGAAGGTCATATTTAAAAAGATGCTTAAGCATGACTTTTTCATTATCACTAAAAGTTATGTTTTTAACAGCTGATATAGCAGTAAAAGGAACAGAGCATAACAATAGAGCGGCAATAACATTTTTCATCTTTGGTCACTCACCCTTGATTTTTGAACATGGGTAGGAACCAATTATCTTGGGAGCGTTCATGCTATTTTTAAGCAATTGGACATTGAGGAAAGATTTCCCTCCACGCTTCACAAATTCGAAACCGTAATTATTACCGTCACGTGCAGGCATCAGCCCCATATCCGTTTTAACGTTATCCCAATCGTCTTTCTTGCCAAGAAATTTGATTTTTTGAGATGTAACCTGCTCGCCGTTGATTTTCGTCCAGCCGTTATCAGCTGCATGAAGTCGGTATCCGCCGCATTGTAAATCAGCGAAAGCCGCAGAGC
>CAMKZP010000046.1 GCA_946477805.1 uncultured Enterobacter sp. | reverse complement strand
ACCCGCACCCGCTGCGCCTTTGAAGTGGCCGCGTTTGACCAGGGCGCGCAGGTCACCTACCTCGGCCCGAGCGGCTCGCAGATCGGCCATAAAGAGTCGATAAAAGACACCGCGCGCGTGCTGGGCCGCATGTACGACGGCATTGAGTACCGCGGCTACGGCCAGGCCATCGTTGAGGAGCTGGGCGAGTACGCGGGCGTGCCGGTGTGGAACGGCCTGACCGACGAATTTCACCCAACCCAAATTCTCGCCGACCTGATGACCATGCTGGAGCACGCACCGGGCAAAACCCTGCCGGAGCTGAGCTTTGCCTACCTGGGCGACGCGCGTAACAACATGGGTAACTCCCTGATGGTCGGCGCGGCCAAAATGGGGATGGATATCCGCCTCGTGGCGCCAAAATCCTTCTGGCCGGACGCGGGCCTGGTCGCGCAGTGCCGCGCCATCGCCAAAGAAACCGGCGCGCGCATCACCCTCACCGACGATGTAGAAGAAGGGGTCCGCGGCACCGATTTCCTCTACACCGACGTGTGGGTCTCCATGGGCGAGCCGAAGGAGGCCTGGGCCGAGCGCGTCAGCCTGATGAAGCCGTACCAAATCAACGCGGACGTGATGCAGGCCACCGGCAACCCGAACGTCAGGTTCATGCACTGCCTGCCTGCGTTCCACAACGAGCACACCAAAGTGGGCCGCGAGATCGAGATGGCCTACGGTCTGAAGGGGCTGGAGGTGACGGAAGAGGTCTTTGAATCACCGAACTCCATCGTCTTCGACGAAGCAGAGAACCGCATGCACACCATTAAGGCGGTCATGGTGGCGACACTCGGCGACTAATCACCGCCCGGCGCGCCGCGGGGTGCGCCGGGTTCAGGAGAACATCATGGGCAAGTTCAAGTTTCCCTCCGCTTACACCATCCTCTTTTTTCTGATTGCCGTCGTCGCGGTGCTGACGTGGATTGTTCCCGCCGGGCAGTACCAGATGGCGATGAACGAGGCGCTCGGTAAAGAAGTGCCGGTTGCAGGCACCTACGCGCACGTTGCCGCGCATCCGCAGGGGCTGGTCGCGGTGCTGATGGCGCCGATAGCCGGGCTGTACGATCCGGAGTCCGGCCAGGCCGGCGCGATCGACGTCGCGCTGTTTATTCTGATCATCGGCGGTTTTCTTGGGATCGTCACCAGAACGGGCGCCATTGACGCGGGGATTGAGCGCGTCACCACCCGTCTGCGCGGGCGTGAAGAGTGGATGATCCCGATCCTGATGGCGCTGTTTGCCGCAGGCGGCACGATCTACGGCATGGCCGAGGAGTCGCTGCCGTTTTACACCCTGCTGGTGCCGGTGATGCTGGCAGCGCGATTTGATCCGGTGGTTGCGGCCTCCACCGTGCTGCTCGGGGCCGGGATCGGCACGCTCGGCTCCACCATCAACCCGTTCGCCACGGTGATCGCCGCCAACGCCGCGGGGATCCCCTTCACCAACGGCATCGCCCTGCGCGTGGCGCTGCTGGTCATCGGCTGGGTCATCTGCGTCGCGTGGGTGATGCGCTACGCCCGCAAGGTGCGAAAGGATCCGTCCCTGTCGATTGTGGCCGACAAAGAGGCGGAGAACCGCGCCCACTTCCTCGGCGGCAAGGGCGAGCAGTCGCTGGAATTTACCCCGGTGCGCAAGCTCATCCTGGCGATCTTCGCCCTCGCCTTCGCGGTAATGATTTACGGCGTGGCGGTGCTGGGCTGGTGGATGGCGGAGATCTCGGCGGTTTTCCTCGCCAGCGCGATCGTCGTCGGCCTGATCGCCCGCATGAGCGAAGAGGAGCTGACCTCTACGTTTATCAACGGCGCGCGAGATTTGCTGGGCGTCGCGCTGATTATCGGCATCGCGCGCGGTATCGTAGTGATCATGGATAAGGGCATGATTACCCACACCATTTTGCACAGCGCCGAGGGAATGGTCACCGGGTTATCCACGGTGGCATTCATCAACGTGATGTACTGGCTGGAGGTGGTGCTGTCGTTTCTTGTGCCTTCTTCGTCCGGCCTGGCCGTTCTGACGATGCCGATCATGGCACCCCTTGCCGATTTCGCTAACGTCAACCGCGACCTGGTGGTCACGGCTTACCAGTCGGCTTCCGGCATCGTCAACCTGGTCACTCCCACCTCTGCCGTCGTGATGGGCGGGCTGGCTATCGCCCGCGTGCCCTACGTGCGCTATCTGAAATGGGTCGCACCGCTGCTGGGGATATTAACGGTAGTGATTATGGCGGCGTTAAGCCTGGGAGCCTTGTTGTGATATGCCGGATGGCGCTGCGCTTATCCGGCCTACGGATCGGTGCGGTGCCACCGGTTATTTCGGGAACTGATACGGGAACAATGATGGATTACGAAGAGTATTCTCCCAAAGAACAGCTACAGCTAACGGTCTGCCACCGTTTGATCGCGGAAAAGAGCTACCTCTCCCAGGAAGAGATCCGCCGCGACCTGCAGGAGCGCGGGTTTGAAACCATCAGCCAGTCCACCGTTTCGCGGCTGCTCAAGCTGCTCGGCGTCATAAAAATTCGAAATGCCAAAGGGCTAAAGATTTATTCGCTGAATCCCCAGCTGCGCCCTGCCCCGGACGCCGCGCGCACCGTCTCCGAAATGGTGGTCAGCGTGGAGCATAACAGCGAATTTATCCTTATCCATACCGTGGCCGGATATGGCCGCGCGGTGGCGCGAATTCTGGATTACCACCAGCTGCCTGAGATTTTAGGCGTGGTCGCCGGGAGCAGTATCGTCTGGGTCGCGCCCCGGTTCGTGAAGCGTACCAGCCTGGTGCATAAGCAAATTAATTATTTACTCAGAACGCATTAATATTCATAAAGAACCGTTTGCATTGAGTAAAGCGTGCATTAAATCGCTTGATCGGAAAAGCGAGCTGCGTATAATGCCCGACAATTTGCCGGGAGGAAGCATGGTCAAGCGTGTACGACATAACGTCTTACCGCGTCTGAAATCAGACGCTGGCCTGCCGTTTTTCTTCCCGTTGCTCAACCTATTCCCAGAGCCCCTCATTTGAGGGGCTTTTTTTTGCCCGGCGTCAGGAGATAAACATGAATCCGCTTTATCAAAAACACATCATTTCCATAAACGACCTCAGCCGCGAAGAGCTGGAACTGGTTCTGGAAACCGCGGCAAAACTGAAGGCCAATCCGCAGCCGGAGCTGCTGAAGCACAAGGTGATTGCAAGCTGCTTCTTCGAAGCATCAACGCGCACCCGCCTCTCCTTTGAAACCTCCATGCACCGCCTGGGAGCAAGCGTGGTGGGCTTCTCGGACAGCAGCAACACGTCGCTCGGCAAAAAAGGCGAAACCCTGGCGGACACCATTTCAGTTATCAGCACCTACGTTGACGCGATCGTGATGCGCCACCCGCAGGAGGGCGCGGCGCGTCTGGCGACCGAGTTTTCCGGCGGCATTCCGGTGCTCAACGCCGGTGACGGCGCGAACCAGCATCCGACGCAGACCCTGCTGGACCTGTTCACCATTCAGGAGACGCAGGGCACTCTTGAGAACCTGAACATCGCCATGGTCGGCGACCTGAAGTATGGCCGCACCGTCCACTCCCTGACCCAGGCGCTGGCCAAATTTAACGGCAACCGCTTCTTCTTCATCGCGCCGGACGCGCTGGCGATGCCGCAGTACATCCTCGATATGCTGGACGAGAAAGGCATTCAGTGGAGCCTGCACGCCAGCATCGAAGAGGTGGTGGGCAACGTGGATATTCTCTACATGACCCGCGTGCAGAAAGAGCGCCTGGATCCGTCCGAATACGCCAACGTGAAGGCGCAGTTTGTGCTGCGCGCCAGCGACCTTGAAGGCGCGCGCGCCAACATGAAGGTGCTGCACCCGCTGCCGCGTATCGATGAGATTGCCACCGACGTGGACAAAACGCCGCACGCCTGGTACTTCCAGCAGGCCGGAAACGGCATCTTTGCCCGCCAGGCGTTACTGGCACTGGTTCTGAACCGCGAATTGGCACTGTAAGGGGAAACGACAATGACACACGATAACAAACTCCAGGTTGAAGCCATCAAGCGTGGCACCGTGATTGACCACATCCCCGCGCAGGTGGGCTTTAAGCTGCTGACGCTGTTCAAGCTGACCGAAACCGACCAGCGCATCACCATCGGCCTGAACCTGCCGTCGGGCGAGATGGGCCGCAAGGACCTGATCAAAATCGAGAACACCTTCCTGACCGACGAGCAGGTGAACCAGCTGTCGCTCTACGCGCCGGACGCCACGGTCAACCGCATCGACGACTACGACGTGGTGGGCAAATCCCGCCCGAGCCTGCCGGAGCGCATCGACAGCGTGCTGGTCTGCCCGAACAGCAACTGCATCAGCCACGCTGAGCCGGTCTCCTCCAGTTTTGCAGTGAAAAAGCGCGCGAATGAGATCGCGCTCAAATGCAAATACTGCGAAAAAGAGTTTTCTCATTATGTGGTGCTGGCCAACTAATTGAGGTTGGTAATGAAATCCCGGTTGCTATAATGGCCGGGAACATTATTAACGCTGTTATTCAGGAGATATCATGACCAAAGTACTCGCGACGGAAAATGCACCAGCGGCTATTGGCCCCTACGTTCAGGGCGTCGATCTGGGCAGCATGATCATCACGTCGGGCCAGATCCCGGTGAACCCAAAAACCGGCGAAGTGCCGGCAGACGTGGCGGCGCAGGCGCGTCAGTCGCTGGAAAACGTGCAGGCGATCGTTGAATCCGCAGGCCTGAAGGTGGGCGATATCGTCAAAACCACCGTGTTCGTGAAAGATCTCAACGACTTCGCGACCGTTAACGCCACCTACGAAGCATTCTTTACCGAGCACAACGCCACCTTCCCGGCGCGCTCCTGCGTGGAAGTAGCGCGTCTGCCAAAAGACGTGAAAATTGAAATCGAAGCGATCGCGGTGCGTCGCTAGCGTATCGACGCTCTCTCCCGTTGAAGAGAGCGCAGGCCCGGCAAGCGACCGGGCCACTTTTCTACGGATTCCGCGTCGCCCTCAGCAGCGTTTCCAGCGGATAGACCGCCGCAATCACCACCTCATCCTGAATCTTCGCCGCGTGGTCCAGCTCGCTCTGAATCGACGCTATCTCTTTGTCGTCCAGCGTGCCCTGACGCGCCACCAGGTCCGTGAGCCTCAGGCCAATTGACGCCAGCTTGTCCACCTCCTGAATCACCGGTTTAATGGCCTTCAGCTGATAGCTGTTTTCGCTCAGCGCCAGCGCGTCGCTGGTGTTGCTCTGCCAGCGGTTAAACACGTGGCGCAGCGCCTCGGCGCTTTCGTTATCCTCCGCGTCGCTCACCAGCCTGTCCGCCCATTTATGCATCTGACGCACGGTGGCGCTTTCGGCGTTCAGCGCGTCAGCGAACCGGTTGAGCGGCTCGAACTGATGATAGTTCCCCGCCTGGAACTTGAGGTGCTGGCGGGTGTAGTACTGCGCCGGTTCAATCGCCTGGGCGAGGATCTGCAGCGGCAGGGTGTCGGCACTGTTGGCGAGGCGCGTGAACTGCACCTGCTGCTGAGTATGCTGCTGCAGCCCGACCGATACCGTTGACCAGCTGTCCATCGCCTGCAGGCGGGTGTACATGCTGTCGATATCGTTGACGTCCTTCGCCGACCACAGGCGCTCCGCCACCGCAAAGGCACGCGGCCACAGGCGGATATCCAGCACCGGCGCGACCACGTTTTCCGCCCACAGCGCCGCTTCGCCGCCCAGCAGGTTGGCCTCGTTTGCCGCGTCCGGCACCACCGGAGGAATACCTTGCGGCACATCGTCCAGACGTTTGCCGCTAATCGGATAGCGGGCGTTGCCCACCAGGAAATAGCCGCTCAGCCTGTCATTATCCACCGAGACCACCGGGCGCGTTTCGCCCATCCAGGTATCGACGGTAAAGGTCACCTGGTTGTCATCGCGCCACTGGATGTTTTCCACCGCGCGGCGGGATTTCCCGGCGAAATCAATAAACCCGCGCCATCCGGCATCGCCTTTCACCAGCGTAAAGCTGCCTTCTACGGGCTTACCCTTCAGGCGCGGCATGGAGAAGGCCCAGCTCTGGGCGCTGTCGGTATCCGCAATGGTATCCACGCCGTTCAGCCCCTGCGGCACGATTTCGTTTCGGTAGTGATAGGCGGTGGACTGCGGCTGGTCGAGGTAGAAACCGGTCGAAAGAATGCCCTTGTAGCCGTTCTGCGCCACCTGCCCCAGCGCGTCCTGCCCCTGCCAGGACTGAATCAGAATGCTTTTTGGCAGATCCGGGTGGAAAATCTCATCCCAGCCGACCATCTGGCGGTGATGCTTCTCAAGGATCGTCTCCAGTTTTCGGTTGAAATACGCCTGCAGCGCGTGGCTGTCCGCCAGTTTGTTATCGCGCATAAACGTCTGGATCGCCGCGTTCGCTTTCCACTGGCTGTCGTCCACCTCGTCACCGCCGATGTGCAGATAAGGATCGGGGAAGATCGCCGCCATTTCGCTGACCATCGCCTCGGCAAAGGCATAGGTTGCGTCTTTTGTCGGATCGAGCACCGGCTTCAGCACGCCCCAGTGACGTTCCATTGCGTAGGGCCCGGGCGCGCTCATTAGCTCCGGGTAGGCCACGGCAATCGCCGAGGCGTGGCCCGGCATGTCGATCTCCGGCACCACGCGGATACCGCGATCGGTGGCGTAACGCACGATCTCGCGCATCTGCTCCGGGGTGTAGAACAGCCCGTCGCTGGCGAGCTGGGTCAGCTTTGGATAGCGCGTCGAGGAAAATCGCCAGCCCTGGTCGTCGGTCAAATGCCAGTGCAGGACGTTAAGCTTCGCGGCGGCCATGCCGTCGATCTGGCGCTTGATATCCGCCAGCGGAATGAAGTGGCGCGCCGAATCAAGCAGCAGACCGCGCCACGGGAAGCGCGGTGAATCCTCGATCGACACCCAGGGTATAGCGGTATTCTCAGCGCCGTTCTGCATCAGTTGGAGCAGGGTTTCCATGGCGCGCAGCGCGCCGAAGCGGGTATTGGCGGAGATCGCCACGCCGCTGGCGTCCACCGTGAGCTTATAGCTCTCGTCGCTGTCCGGCAGCGGCTGCGGTTTCACCTTTTTGGCGATGGCAATGCGAATGGTCGGTTTGTCGGTTTTCCCGGCCTGCGGCTGCAGCGTCCAGCCGGTTTGCAGCGCGATGCGCTGGCGCAGGCGGTTAACCGCGTCCCCCAGATCGTCGCCGCTGACGCTGACGGAGAGGCTGTTGTCGATGACCAGCGCGCCCTGCGCCGTCGGGCGCTCGACCTTCGCAGGCCAGGGCATTAAGGGGAGATCGCCTGCCGGAGCGGCAAAAGCGGACGCGCCGAGCATAAGCCCGGCGGTTAAGAGACTGTACCGTAACATGAATGTTCCTTATCTGACGGGCCAAAAAATGGCAAAACATTCTGTTAACATGCGCTCAATTTGTCGTCAAGCGTTAGCGCCGACGGAGATCACAGGTTGTTGAATTTGGGAGGAAAGCTATTCCCCTCACCCTCTCCCCTCTCCCCAGAGGGGAGAGGGTGTAATCGTCCCCTCTCCCTTCCAGGGAGAGGGTTAGGGTGAGGGTGAGAGTAAAAATCTTACTGCCACCCATACCGGCGCGCATAGAACCCTTTCACCATCTGCGTCAGCACCATGTAGCCCGCGAGGATCGCCACCAGCCACGGGAAGTAGCTCAGCGGCAGCGCCTGCAGCTGCAGGTAGCTCGCCAGCGGCGAGAACGGCAGCGCGATGCCCAGCGCCATCACAATGCCGGTCATGACGATCAGCGGCCACGCGGCGCGGCTCTGGATGAACGGAATGCGGCGGGTGCGGATCATATGCACAATCAGCGTCTGCGACAGCAGGCCGACCACGAACCAGCCGGACTGGAACAACGTCTGATGCTCCGGGGTATTGGCATGGAACACAAACCACATCAGGCAGAAGGTCAGAATGTCAAAGATGGAGCTGATCGGGCCGAAGAACAGCATGAAACGCCCCAGATCGGACGGATCCCAGCGCTGCGGCTTCTGGATCTGCTCGTCATCCACGTTATCAAACGGGATCGCCACCTGAGAGACATCGTACATCAGGTTCTGGATCAGCAGGTGCAGCGGCAGCATCGGCAGGAACGGCAGAAACGCGCTCGCCACCAGCACGCTGAAGACGTTACCGAAGTTAGAGCTGGCGGTCATTTTGATGTACTTGAGCATGTTGGCAAAAGTGCGGCGCCCTTCGATTACCCCCTCCTCCAGCACCATCAGGCTCTTTTCCAGCAGGATGATATCCGCCGCTTCACGGGCGATGTCCACCGCGCCGTCCACCGAGATGCCGATGTCCGCAGCGCGCAGCGCGGGCGCGTCGTTGATGCCGTCGCCCATAAAGCCCACCACGTGTCCTTCGCGACGCAGCAGGGTGACGATGCGCTCTTTGTGCATCGGCGTCAGGCGGGCAAACAGCGTGGTGCGCTGCGCCAGCTCCCAGCTCGTCGTCGCAGAGGTGCTCTATGTCGCTGCCCACCACCACGTCACCCGCATCGAGCCCCACCTCGTGACACACTTTAGCCGCCACCAGCTCGCTGTCGCCGGTGAGGATTTTCACCGTAATGCCGCTCGCCTTCAGCGCCTTCAGCGCAGGCGCGGTGGTCTCTTTCGGCGGATCGAGGAATGCGATGTAACCCTCAAGGATCAAATCGGATTCGTCGATACGCTGATAGTCCCCTTCACGCGCGGGCAGAAATTTGCTGGCGACGGCCACCACCCGCAGCCCCTGGCGGTTCAGGTTATCGGTGACGCGCCTGATGCGGCGCAGCATGGTGGCGTCCAGCGGCACGATCTCGCCGTTGTGGCGCACCTGCGTGGATACGTTGAGGATCTCCTGCAGCGCCCCTTTGCAGATCAGCTGGTGGACATCAACCTGCTCGCTCACCACCACCGACATCCGGCGGCGCTCGAAGTCGAACGGGATTTCATCCACCTTCTGCCAGCGGCCGGACAGCGTGCGGGCAGACTCTTCGTCCACCCCTTCCAGCACCGCCACGTCGAGCAGGTTCTTCAGCCCGGTCTGGTAGTGGCTGTTCAGCCAGGCGGTGTGCAGCACCCGGTCGCTGGGTTTACCGGCGATATCGGTGTGGTTCTCCAGCACGATTTTATCCTGAGTCAGGGTGCCGGTTTTATCGGTGCAGAGAATGTCCATCGCGCCAAAGTTCTGGATGGCGTCGAGATGTTTGACGATCACCTTCTGTTTAGAGAGCTTCACCGCCCCGCGCGCCAGCGTGGAGGTGACAATCATCGGCAGCATTTCCGGCGTTAAGCCGACGGCCACGGAGAGTGCGAACAGCGCCGCTTCCCACCAGTCGCCCTTGGTGTAGCCGTTGATCAGCAGCACGATCGGCGTCATGACCATCATAAAGCGGATCAGCAGCATGCTGACGCGGCCGATCCCTTTCTGGAACGCGTTCGGCTCGCTCTCCTGCTCCGTCACGCGCCCGGCAAGCTGCCCAAACCAGGTGTTGCCGCCCGTGGCGATGACGATCGCCTGCGCCGTACCGCTGACCACCGTGGTGCCCATAAAGCACAGGGTGTCGCATTCGA
Source organism: uncultured Enterobacter sp. (assembly GCA_946477805.1). Lineage (GTDB taxonomy): Bacteria > Pseudomonadota > Gammaproteobacteria > Enterobacterales > Enterobacteriaceae > Enterobacter. The sequence continues at coordinate 3,120 of CAMKZP010000046.1, read as the reverse complement.
GGGGGTTCATCTGCTGCGGATCGCGGCTGCGCGCCACCTTCTCAACGGGCAGGGATTCACCGGTCAGCGAGGCCTGCGCCACGAACAGATCGCGCGCCTGGACGATGCGTAAATCCGCCGGGATCATGTCCCCCGCCGCGAGTTTAACCAGATCGCCCGGCACCAGCTGGTCGATAGGCAGCTCAACCCAGGCGTTTTCGCCGAGGTCGCTAATCACGCGCGAGACGGTGGCGGTGTTGCTGACCATTGCCTTCAGGGCATCCGCCGCCCTGGTGGAGCGGGCTTCCTGAATAAAGTTCAGCAGCGTGGAGATGCCCACCATCAGGGCAATCACGCCTGCGGCAAACAGATCTTCGGTGGCATAGGAAATGATGCCCAGCACCGTCAGCAGCAGGTTGAACGGATTGCGGTAGCAGAGCCACAGGTGTACCCACCACGGGGAGGGTTTCTGCGCCGGGATCTGGTTATCGCCATGCACGGCGCGAATTTTTTCCACTTCGCCCGCGTTCAGCCCTTCCGGATGCCCGCCAAAGGCGCGCCAGACTTCGTTTTCATCCATCGCCGCCGCGTTCAGGCAGCGCTCGGTGAGGGAGGCTGGAATCGCCGTTCCGGCCATGTTTTTGGCGTCTGGCAGCGGGTCTCGCTGGACAAGACGATGTGGCAGATGGCGGCTCAGCAGCGCCTGCAGCTGCCGGGTGATATTTTTCAGCATAGTCATTCCCCCGCATCCGCAAGGGCGGACGCAGTCTTTCCTGCAGGCGCGGCAAAGCCGTACCTGTCAGGCACTTTATTTTACAAGCAGGAACGTTCGGGACGTTGCTGCCTCACGCCGGTGAGACAGCGTTAAGGCTGGCTTACCGGATAGAACGTTTTCTCCCGTTCAGGAGAGGTGAGGGATCGGGATCCATGTGGCCTCCGGTAAGTAAAAAAGTAGGGTGTCGCCGCGCAGTATGGGGATTTAACCGTACCGTTTGTGACGATTCGGGCGGTATGATAACCCCACGCAAATAAACCGAACGTAAACCAGACTTTGCCCATAGCGAATTCGCGATATGGGATTAGGCTCAATTGACCATTTTGTCGTTGTTACAGGGAATACAGCATGCAGAACCGCCTTACGATTAAAGACATCGCGCGCTTAAGCGGCGTGGGGAAATCAACCGTCTCGCGCGTGCTGAACAACGAAAGCGGCGTCAGCGAACGCACGCGCGAGCGCGTTGAGGCGGTCATGAATCAGCACGGCTTTTCCCCTTCCCGCTCCGCGCGCGCCATGCGTGGGCAGAGCGATAAGGTGGTGGCGATTATTGTCTCGCGTCTGGATTCCCTCTCGGAAAACCTTGCCGTACAAACCATGCTGCCTGCGTTTTATGAGCAGGGATATGACCCGATCATGATGGAGAGTCAGTTCTCGACGCAGATGGTTGAAGAGCATCTGGGTATGCTCCAGCGCCGCAACATCGACGGCGTGGTGCTGTTTGGTTTTACCGGCATTAAAGAAGAGATGCTTAAACCCTGGCAGCCGTCGATGGTGCTGCTGGCGCGCGATGCCAGCGGGTTTGCCTCCGTGTGTTACGACGACGAAGGGGCGATTATTACCCTGATGCAGCGCCTGCATGAGAAAGGCCATCGCCACATCAGCTACCTGGGCGTGCCGCACGCGGACGTCACTACCGGCAAGCGCCGTCACGAGGCCTATCTGGCATTTTGCAAAGAACACAACCTTTCAGCCGTGGCCTCCCTGCCGGGGCTGGGCATGAAGCAGGGCTATGAGCACGTCGCCAACGTTCTGACCCCGCAGACCACCGCGCTGGTGTGCGCCACCGATACCCTGGCGCTGGGGGCCAGCAAATATCTGCAGGAACAGCGCATCGACGGCCTGCAGGTGGCGAGCGTCGGCAGCACGCCGCTGATGAAGTTTTTGCACCCGGAAATTATCACCGTCGATCCGGGCTACGCTGAGTCCGGCAGGCAGGCCGCCGCGCAGCTGATTGAGCAGATCAACGGCCGCGCTGAGCCGCGTCAGATCGTTATTCCCGCCCACCTTTCATAATCCCCCTTAGTCGGTTTATTGTGATCTTCGCCCGATTTCGGGAACGTTCCCATTTTCGCCGTCACGCTGAAGGAGTAGGCTTGCGCTCAGGTCATTACCCCCTCAACATCAGTCATGAGGTTTCATGATGAGTAAAGTTAATCAAGCTGATATCGATCGCCTGATCGTCCTGGTGGGCGGACGCGAAAACATCGCAACCGTCAGCCACTGCATTACCCGCCTGCGCTTTGTATTGAACGATCCCGCAAAAGCGGACCCCAAAGCCATCGAAGAGCTGAAAATGGTAAAAGGCTGCTTCACCAACGCCGGTCAGTTCCAGGTGGTGATTGGTACCGAAGTGGGCGATTACTATCAGGCTCTGCTGGCGACAACCGGGCACTCTTCGGCCGATAAAGAGCAGGCGAAGAAAGCGGCGCGCCAGAATATGAAGTGGCACGAGCAGCTGATCTCCCACTTCGCGGAGATCTTCTTCCCGCTGCTGCCGGCGCTGATCAGCGGGGGCTTAATCCTGGGCTTCCGCAACGTTATCGGCGACGTGCCGATGAGCGATGGCAAAACGCTGGCGCAGATGTACCCGGCGCTGCAAAGCATCTATGACTTCCTGTGGCTGATTGGCGAAGCGATCTTCTTCTACCTGCCGGTCGGGATCTGCTGGTCCGCGGTGCGCAAGATGGGCGGAACGCCGATCCTCGGTATCGTGCTCGGCGTCACGCTGGTCTCTCCGCAGTTAATGAACGCTTACTTACTTGGTCAGCAGGTGCCTGAAGTCTGGAACTTCGGCCTGTTTACCATCGCCAAAGTGGGCTATCAGGCGCAGGTTATTCCGGCGCTGCTGGCTGGCCTGGCGCTGGGCTTTATTGAAACCCGTCTGAAGCGCATCGTGCCGGATTATCTCTACCTGGTGGTGGTGCCGGTGTGCTCGCTGATCCTGGCCGTCTTCCTGGCGCACGCCTTTATCGGCCCGTTTGGCCGCATGATTGGCGACGGCGTGGCCTTCGCGGTGCGTCACCTGATGACCGGCAGCTTCGCGCCGATCGGTGCCGCGCTGTTCGGCTTCCTGTATGCCCCGC
>CAMKZP010000045.1 GCA_946477805.1 uncultured Enterobacter sp. | reverse complement strand
GTCTCGTGGGCTCGGAGATGTGTATAAGAGACAGGCTCAATCCACGATGCGGCTGCCTGCGCGACGGCGGCGTCCGCGCGGGTGACGTGCAGGATTTTGGCCCAGAACCATTCGCTGGAGTAAATCCCGCCGATGTAGCGCGAGTAGTCGGTTTTGCCCAGCTGATGGCACAGGCGAGTGATAGCTTCGGCCTCTTCCACGGCGGTATGGTCTTTCCACAGCACGAACATGGCGTTCGGATTGTCGGCAAACTCCGGGCGCAGCGCCAGCACGCGGCCTTCGGCATCCACAGGGGCTGGCGTTGAGCCGGTGCTGTCGACGCCGATGCCGACAATCTCTGCGCGCTGTTCGCGACTGAGGTCTGCGAGCACGGTTTTGATCGCCGCCTCCATCGATTCGATGTAGTCACGCGGGTGGTGGCGGAAACGGTTGTTTGGCGCGTCGCAGTAGCGCCCCTCCTGCCAGCGTGGGTACCACTCGACGCTGGTTGCTATTTCCTGGCCGGACGTACAGTCCACCGCCAGCGCGCGAACCGAGTCGCTGCCAAAATCGAGGCCAATTGCAATTGCCATGGTGTTGCTCCATCAAAAAACAGGTATGGAAGAACATTAGAGACTGGGGACAAAAATCGTCAGGCAGGATCCGCTAATCTTATGGACTAAATTGCTGTTACGATTGAAAGTGTGACGCCGTGCAAATATTCAATGTGGACATTTCTGCCGTACTTATAGACACTTTTGTTACTGCTTGTCCGCCCGTTGTGGCGGAGTAATCAGGGGGAAAGGCCGAATCATGGCGGTCGTTAACGACGGGTAAGGCCGTCCGGCGCTTTTTGCAGGCCGTTTTTATGCGCCTTTTTATGATATGGACAATTGGTTTCCTTCAGAACCGATGGGAGTAGTGAATTTATGGCTGAACCGCAAAACGATCCGCTTCTGCCGGGCTATTCGTTTAACGCCCATCTGGTTGCCGGGCTGACGCCCGTTGAAGCAGAGGGCTATCTCGATTTCTACATCGACCGGCCGCTCGGCATGAAAGGGTATATTTTGAACCTCACCGTGCGCGGAGAGGGGGTCATTAAAAACGGTGACCAGCAGTTTGTTTGCCGTCCCGGGGATATGCTGCTGTTCCCACCGGGGGAGATCCACCACTACGGCCGCCACCCGGATGCGAAAGAGTGGTATCACCAGTGGGTCTACTTCCGCCCGCGCGCCTACTGGCAGGAGTGGCTTTCGTGGCCAGCGATTTTTGCCCAGACCGGATTCTACCGCCCGGATGAAGCGCATCTGGCGCAGTTTCGCGAGCTGTTTGCGCAAATCATCGAGGCTGGCCAGCCCGGCGGGCGCTATGGCGAACTGCTGGCCATTAACCTGCTTGAGCAGGTGTTGCTGCGCCGGATGGAGGCGATCAACGAGTCGCTCAATCCGCCGCTGGATAACCGCGTGCGCGACGCCTGCCAGTACATCAGCGATCACCTGGCCGACAGCCAGTTTGATATCGCCAGCGTCGCCCAGCACGTCTGTCTTTCGCCGTCCCGCCTGTCACACCTGTTCCGCCAGCAGCTTGGGGTGAGCGTGCTGAGCTGGCGCGAGGATCAGCGCATCAGCCAGGCCAAGCTGCTGCTCAGCACCACCCGAATGCCTGTCGCGACGGTGGGGCGCAACGTCGGCTTTGAAGACCAGCTCTATTTCTCTCGCGTCTTTAAAAAATGCACCGGTGCCAGCCCCAGCGAATTCCGCGCCGGGTGTGAATGAACGGTAAATAAAGATAAACAATCAGGTTATGCCCGGAAGCACCCTGTAAACTATATTGTCTTGACGCGGTGCAGGGCGCTAAGCAGAATCCCTGATTCGTTTTCTGACCGGAATAGTTATGCAGGCATTGCTGGAACATTTTATCACCCAGTCCGTTACGTATTCGCTCATCGCCGTGGCGCTGGTGGCGTTTCTGGAATCGCTGGCGCTCGTGGGGCTGATCCTGCCCGGTACCGTGATGATGGCGGGGCTTGGCGCGCTTATCGGCAGCGGTGAAGTCAACTTCTGGCAGGCGTGGCTGGCCGGAATAGTCGGCTGTCTGCTGGGCGACTGGATCTCCTTCTGGCTGGGCTGGCGCTTCAAGAAGCCGCTGCACCGCTGGTCGTTTATGAAAAAGAACAAAGCGCTGCTGGACAAAACCGAGCACGCGATGCATCAGCACAGCATGTTCACCATCCTCGTGGGGCGCTTCGTTGGGCCAACGCGTCCGCTGGTGCCGATGGTGGCCGGGATGCTGGATCTCCCCGTCGCGAAATTCCTGGTGCCGAACATCATCGGCTGCGTCTTCTGGCCGCCGTTCTATTTCTTGCCCGGCATCCTTGCTGGCGCGGCTATCGATATTCCTGACGGGATGCAAAGCGGCGAGTTTAAATGGCTGCTGCTGGGCACGGCGGTGCTGCTGTGGCTGGCGGTATGGCTCTGCTGGCGGCTGTGGCGCAGTGCGAAAGCCAGTGTCGATCGCCTGACGCGCTTTCTCCCGCGCGCGCGCCTTTTATGGATTGCCCCGCTGACGCTGGGCGTTGCGGTGGTGGCGCTGGTGGCGCTGATCCGCCACCCGCTGATGCCGGTATACGGTGAGATCCTGCTGAAGGTGGTAAGTCGTTAAGGTGTTTTCCCTTTCCCCGTGGGTTGAGGGCATCAGACAGCGCGAATGCCCAGCAGTGAAGATGCGCCCGCTTTACCGCTGACAAGCTCTTCGGTTTTTCCATCCCACAAAATGCGTCCCTCCGCGATCACCACCGATCGCGGGGCGATGCGGGCTGCGTCCTCAATACTGTGCGACACCATTAGCATCGTCAGCTGCTGGCGCTGGCAAACGTCCTGCACCAGGGCGAGCATCTCCTGACGCAGGGCCGGGTCGAGCGCAGAGAAGGGTTCATCCAGCAGCAGGACCGGCTGCTCGCGCACCAGACAGCGCGCCAGCGCCACGCGCTGACGCTGTCCGCCGGAAAGCTCGCCTGGAAGGCGGTCGATAAACCCGGCGATCCCCATCTGTCCGGCAATGCTCTCCAGCTTCCGCCGCTGGGCATCGTTCAGCTTTAGCCCGGGGTGCATGCCCAGCGCGATGTTCTGCCGCACCGTCAGGTGGGTAAACAGGTTGTTTTCCTGAAACAGCATCGAGACCGGACGTTCGGCGGGCGGGGTGTGGGTATGGTCACGGTGTTCAATGACGATCGACCCGCTTGCCGGCTTCAGAAAGCCAGCGATCAGGTTAAGCAGGGTGCTCTTTCCCGCGCCGCTCGGGCCGAGCACGGCGATCATCTCTCCCTGGCGCACGGAGAGCGTGAAGCGCATCGGCAGGTGCTGGTAAAGCCAGGTTACATCAGTCAGTGTTAACATCGCGCCCCGGAAGTTTTTCGATAACGGTAAATAAGGTAAAGCACAGCAGCAGCAGTAACAGCGCCGTGACCGCACCGTCCTGGCTGCGGTAAGAGCCGATTTGCTGATACAGCCAGAACGGCAGCGTGCGGAAATCTTCATTGCCGAAGAGTGCCACTACGCCAAAATCGCCGATCGACAGCACGCAGGCAAAGGCCAGCGCCTGCGCCAGCGGGCGTTTCAGCGCGCGGAGCTCAACCACCTTCAGCCGCTGCCACCCCCGCATCCCCAGAGACTGGCAGAGCAGGCCGTAGCGGCTGTTCACGTCGCGCATCGGGTTCTCCAGCACCTTGAGCGCGTAGGGGATAGCCATCAGCGCGTTGGTGAAAATCACGATGCCGTCGGCGCTTTCCGGCAGACCAACGGTGCTGTTGAACAGCAAAAAGAAGCCCGTTGCCAGCACGATGCCCGGCATCGCCAGGATCAGCATTCCCGTCAGTTCCAGCGCGTGTCCGGCTCTGCGGGCCTGGCGCGCATACAGCTCGCGGCTGCTCCACAGCAGCATCATCGTCAGGATAACGCACAGCAGTCCGGCAGCCAGCGCAATCCGCAGCGACGTCCAGGTCGCTTGCCAGAGCACGGGCTGTTGCAGCACGGCGAGAAGATTAGGATTTAGACCATCGACGATGATCGCCATCAGCGGCGGCAGCATCAGCATCAGCGCCAGCGTGATAAGAATAAAATCGCTGATGCGGCTGTGCAGGCTGTCCTGCGGATCGCGCCAGCCTGCTATCTGGTTATTGCCGGGAGGGATGGCCTTGCTCAGGCGCTGGCTCAGGAGCACCAGAACAAGGCAGCACGCCATCTGCACCATCGCCAGCAGCGCGGCGCGGCCCGGATCGTAGTCGTAGCTCAGCGCCTGGTAAATCGCCAGCTCGATGGTGGTGGCCTGCGGCCCGCCGCCAAGAGAGAGTAGGGTCGCGAAGCTGGCAAAGCAGAGCATAAAGATTAATGCGGCAACCGGTGGAATTTGCCTGCGCAGCCACGGCCATTCGACAAAACGAAAGAAGGACCAGCCGCGCATGCCGAGCTGGGCGGCAATCTGCCGCTGTTCGCCGGGAATGTTTTCAAGCGCCTGCAAAAAGAGGCGCGTCGCCATCGGCATATTGAAAAAGATGTGCGCCAGCAGAATGCCCTTTAGCCCGTACGGGGAGAAATTCCACTCCAGGCCAAAAGACGCAAAGAGCGAGGCCAGCCAGCCCTGACGGCCGTAGACGCTCAGGATGCCAAAGACGGCTACCAGCACCGGCAGGATCAGCGTCATGGCGCACAGGCGCAGCAGCGCCTGCCTGCCGGGAAAGCGCCTGCGGTAAAGCGCGCGCGCGAGGAAAATCGCCGGGAGCGCCGACAGCAGCGCGGAGAGAAACGCCTGCCAGAAGGAGAAACGGATAACGTGCCAGAGATAGCCGTCGTGCCAGAGCGCGAGCGGATCGCTCTGCGGCGCGTTAAACCACAGCGCCAGAAAGGCACCCAGGCTGACCGCCACCATCAGAATGGCGGCGATAAGCCCGGGAATTAACCAGCCGGGGATCAGCGGCTGACGGCGCGTTGCCATTCACTTACCCATGCGGCACGCTGCGCGGCAACCTCTTGCGGCGTAAACTCCAGCGAGGTCTTTGGTTTGGTCAACTGCTCAAACCCGGCGGGAAGCGTTACGTCGGTGACCGGATACATCCAGTTGCCCGCTGGAATGGCGTTCTGGAACGCCGGTGAAACCATAAATTTCAGGAACTTTTCCGCCAGATCCGGCTGCTTGCTGGCGGCGGTGCGGGCGGCCACTTCCACCTGCAGATAATGTCCTTCAGCAAAATTCGCGGCGGCGTAGTTGTCTTTCTTCTCGGCGATAATATGGTAGGCCGGAGAGGTGGTGTAGCTCAGCACCAGGTCGCTTTCACCTTTCAGGAACAGGCCGTAGGCTTCACTCCAGCCCTTGGTGACGGTGACGGTTTTGGCCGCCAGCTTTTGCCAGGCTTCCGGGGCTTTGTCCCCGTACACTTTTTGCATCCACAGCAGCAGGCCCAGGCCCGGCGTGCTGGTACGCGGATCTTCATAGATCACGCGCCATTTTTGGTCGCTTTCAACCAGCTCTTTCAGGCTCTTCGGCGGGTTTTTGAGCCTGTTTTTGTCATACACAAACGCAAAGTAGCCGTAGTCGAACGGCACAAAGGTATCGTTCTTCCAGCCGCCCGGCACGTTAACGGCATCTGCCGCTACGCCGCTTTTGGCAAACAGCCCGGTTTGCGAGGCGGCGTCCAGCAGGTTGTTATCCAGCCCAAGCACCACGTCGGCTTTGCTGTTTTTTCCTTCCATACGCAGGCGGTTGAGCAGCGAAACGCCGTCCTCAAGCGCCACGAACTTCAGCTCGCAGCCGCAGTCGGCTTCAAAGGCTTTTTTGACCACCGGGCCGGGGCCCCAGTCGGCGGAGAAGGAATCGTAGGTGTAGACCGTCAGCACGGGCTTTGCAAAAGCAGGCAGCGCAAACAGCGCCAGCAGGGGAAGAACGTTTTTTAACACTTTGCACCTCAGGGTTGAGTGGCAAAGGATTTTGAGCGACAGCCTCAAATCCCTTCGCCGGCGTTATCCGGATCAGGTTCGACGGGTATTATCTCAGCGCACATCAGTGATGCAGCACCCCGTTGAGAACGGCAGTATTGTAATGATTTGGTGAATATTACGAAAGCGTTATGGCTCCGGCGGCGCAAACCAGGCGGATTTAAAATCAAACCAACCGAGCGTATTCATCCTCAGACCGCGCATGCTGCGCTGGCCCTGGATCATCAGCCAGTGGTGGATCAACGGAACGATCGCCTGTTCGGCCAGCAGCTGCTGACACCACGTGGCCAGGTTCATCTCGCCCGCGCGCCACTCGGCGGCGTCCTGCTGCCAGTCCCGCCCGATGCAGTGCTGGATCAGCGGAACTTCATACAGGTGCGAGAAGAGCGAGAAATCAAGCGGCAGGGTGAAGTTCGCGCTGTTCAGCCAGATATCGCTGGTGATATCCCCCTGGTGCCATTCGTCATAGTCCACTTCTTTGACCTCCAGCGTTACCCCCTCGGCCGCCAGCAGGCGGGTCATGATTCTGGCGATAAATCGATGCTCCACGTGCTCGCGGTAGTAGGTAAGGGTGATGGACTCCAGCCCCGCGGGCTTTTCGCTGCGCGCTGGACGGGCGTGGTGCCAGCGGGGAAGCAGGCCGTACGCCGGGAACCACCAGGCCTGGTACTGAACGTCTGCATGATAAATCAGGTTTGCGGGGGCCAGAACGTGGCTTATCCACTGGCGCACCTCGCGGTTTGCTCCGCGGCGGGTGCGGCTGTCAAACAGAAGATAGTAGCACCCTTCCTCCAGGCGGCTTTCGACGGCCTTTTCACCCGTCGTTGGCCCCTCCAGCGTCAGCCCGGCGCTCAGCTCTTCATTAAGGTCCGGCAATACCCAGACGTTCACTTCGTCGATCAGCGCCCGGTAGCCAAAATAGTCATCAAACGCGCGGATCTTCAGCTGGCTGTTGTTGTTGCGGGAAACCGCGTAGGGGCCGGTGCCAATCGGCTGGCTGGCAAAATTGTTCAGCGATCCCCACTCGGCGGGCAAAATCATCGAAGGGACATAGCCCAGCAGCCACGGGAGCCATTTGTCCGGCTGGGAGAGCTCAATATCCAGCGTCCAGGCGGTTGGGGAGTGAATGCGCGAAATATGCGAGTAGAGCGGCAGCCTGCGGGCGCGCGCTAGCGAGGCGATGACATCGGCCATTTCCAGCTCGCGACCGTGATGAAAATGGATGCCGGGCCGTAAAAAGAAGCGCCAGTGCAGCGGGGAAAGCTGCTGCCAGTGGTGCGCGATGTCCGCTTCCAGTTCCCCGTTTTCCTCATTTATCCGCGTCAGGCCGCTGAAAATTTGCCGGGCCATGTGGGTCTCAGAGCGGCGTAACGCCGTGCCGGGCAACAGGTTTTTCATCGGACGGTAGTAGAGCACCCGCAGGATATGGCGACCCTGACGAAAGCTGCGTCCGAGATGGGAGACCAGCATCTGGCGGACGGCCGCTTTGTCGCCCACCAGCTGCACAAGCTGATCGATGCGATCCTGCTCAAGCAGATCTTCCGCACGCTGCTGCTGCAGCGCCAGGCCGGTGTAGAGAAAGGTCAGGCGCGAGCGTTTGCCGCGTCCCGCCTCCGCCTCCCAGTTCAGCCAGCCCTGCTGCTGCATGGTATTCAGCAGCGTGCGCATATGGCGGCGCGAACAGTTGAGGAGTTCCGCCAGCTCGTTTAGCGTGGTCTCCTGCGATTGCCCCTCGCAGCACTGCCAGAGGCGGATAAATTGTTGTTGCAGACGACCAGAAGGCATAAAAGGGGAACTCCTGACAAAAAACCAGCAATTTATTAATCCCTATATTAAGCCAATAATCCTTGTCGATGAAGCGAGGAGGTAAATTATGAAGAGGTCTACCGCACGTCAGTTTTATCAGCAGTACTTTTCAGCGACAAAAGGAGTGTCCTGGCTGGCCCGCCGGTGCGCAGAGCAGCGGCTGAAAACGTTGGAAGACCTGATGCAGTGGGATGTTACGAAGCCGACCTCTTCTCGCTAACTCGCCTCGATCATGTGTGACTGAGTATTGGTGCTAATCACCCGCCAGCAAAATGTTTTTGCTGGCTTTTTTCGTTTACTCTTTCATCCAGTTTCGATTCCCTTTCACAAGGATTTGCGCATGCTGTGGTTGATGACGATGGGGCGACGCCTGAACGGCGTGTACGCCGCGTTTATGCTGGTCGCCTTTATGATGGGCGTGGCGGGGGCGCTGCAGGCACCGACGCTCAGCCTGTTCCTGAGCCGCGAGGTGGGGGCGCAGCCGTTTTGGGTGGGGCTGTTTTATACCGTCAATGCGATTGCCGGGATCCTGGTCAGCCTGTGGCTGGCGAACCGCTCTGACAGCCAGGGCGACAGGCGCAGGCTGATCCTCTTTTGCTGCGCCATGGCCGTCGGCAATGCGCTGCTGTTTGCCTTTAACCGTCATTACCTGACGCTGATCACCTGCGGCGTGCTGCTGGCTTCGCTGGCGAATACCGCCATGCCGCAGCTGTTCGCGCTGGCCCGCGAATATGCCGATAGCTCTGCGCGGGAAGTGGTGATGTTCAGCTCGGTGATGCGCGCGCAGCTCTCGCTGGCGTGGGTTATCGGCCCGCCGCTGGCCTTCATGCTGGCGCTGAATTACGGTTTTACCACCATGTTCTCCATCGCCGCTGGCATATTTGTCATCAGCCTGGCGCTGATTGCCTTTGCGCTGCCCTCGGTGGCGCGGGTGGAGCAGACGGCGGATAAGCCCATCACCCGGGTGAGCGGCTGGCAGGATAAAAACGTCCGCATGCTGTTTGTCGCCTCTACGCTGATGTGGACCTGCAACACCATGTACATCATCGATATGCCTTTGTGGATCAGCAGCGATCTGGGCTTGCCGGACAAGCTCGCGGGAGTCCTGATGGGCACCGCCGCCGGGCTGGAAATTCCGGCGATGATCCTCGCGGGCTATTACGTGAAGCGCTTTGGAAAACGCAGGATGACGATCGTCGCCGTGGCGTCCGGGGTGCTGTTCTATCTGGGGCTGATCGTCTTCCATTCGCGGGAAGCGTTGCTGGCTTTGCAGCTGTTCAACGCCGTGTTTATCGGGATCGTTGCCGGGATTGGGATGCTCTGGTTCCAGGATTTAATGCCCGGGCGCGCGGGCTCTGCAACCACGCTCTTTACCAACAGCATCTCGACGGGGGTAATTCTGGCGGGGGTGATACAGGGGGCGCTGGCGCAAAGCTACGGGCACGCCTCGGTTTACTGGATGATTGCGGCGATTTCGGTGGTCACGCTGGCGTTGACCTGCCGGGTCAAGGATGTGTGATTCTGGAAGGCGGCTTCACGAATTGAAACGACTTTCTGACAGAAACGAAGAAGGCGCATAGAGTGCGTGGCGGGTGCTTGAGGCTGTTTGCCTCAGGCTTTCGCAAGAGGCAAACAGTGGAGAGTCCCGCATCAAAAAACTGATGGGGAGACCAACTTCACAACCATCATTGCGAGGTTAGTCTCTTCATTGCCGAAAAGCAATAAGGAGGCTGGAATGCCAAAACGTGCTCTGCTGTTGGGTTTGTTTCTGATCTGTACGACGCTGTTGATCTTTACCTGGATGGTACGCGATTCGCTGTGTGAATTGCATTTCAGACAGGAGAAAACGGAGCTGGCGGCAGTGTTGGCTTACGAAGCAAAACGTTAGCGGTACTGGCGGGGGAAGGTTCCCCGCCTCTTCAGAGTGGTTGAGCCTCAACGCACCCTTATCAATGGCCCGCGCCCTGCGGGCCATTGCCTTTAGCCCATAAACGCGGGCTGTTTTTTCTCGTACGCTGAGATGGCGTCTTCGTGCTGCAGCGTCAGGCCAATGCTGTCCAGGCCGTTCAGCATGCAGTGGCGACGGAACGCGTCAATGCTGAAGCTGTAGGTCTTGTCACCCGCTTTGACCACCTCCGCTTCCAGATCCACCTCAAACGCTATCCCCGGATTTGCCTGCACCAGCGCAAACAGCTCGTCGACCTGTTCATCGCTCAGCATCACCGGCAGCAGCTGGTTGTTAAAACTGTTGCCGTAGAAGATATCCGCGAAGCTTGGGGCAATCACCACTTTAAAACCGTAGTCGGTCAGCGCCCAGGGCGCGTGTTCACGCGAAGAGCCGCAGCCGAAATTTTCGCGCGCCAGCAAAATCGATGCGCCTTTGTACTCCGGAAAGTTGAGGACAAACTCCGGGTTGGGCACTTCGCCCCTGTCGTCCAGGAAGCGCCAGTCGTTAAACAGGTGTGCACCAAATCCTGTGCGCGTGACTTTCTGCAAAAACTGCTTCGGGATGATCGCGTCGGTGTCGACGTTAGCGGCATCCAGCGGGACAACCCGGCCCGTGTGTTGGGTAAATTTCTCTGCCATGATTGTCTCCTTATTTCAGGCTGCGAATATCGGCGAAATGGCCGGTGACTGCCGCCGCGGCGGCCATTGCCGGGCTGACCAGATGGGTACGTCCGCCGCGGCCCTGACGGCCTTCAAAGTTACGGTTGCTGGTGGAGGCGCAGCGCTCGCCGGGATTCAGGCGGTCGTTGTTCATGGCCAGACACATGGAGCAGCCGGGCAGGCGCCATTCGAAGCCCGCGTCGATGAAGATCTTGTCCAGGCCTTCCGCTTCCGCCTGGGCTTTAACCGGGCCGGAACCCGGCACCACCAGTGCCTGTACGCCCGGTGCGACTTTACGCCCTTTGGCAATCTCTGCCGCCGCGCGTAAATCTTCAATACGCGAGTTGGTGCAGGATCCGATAAAGACTTTATCAATGCTCACGTCGGTCAGCGGAACGCCGGGCTTCAGCCCCATATAGGCCAGCGCTTTTTCGGCGCTGGCGCGCTCGACCGGATCGGCGAAGGAGGCCGGATCGGGAATGCTGTCGTTGACGGAAATGACCTGGCCCGGATTGGTTCCCCACGTCACCTGCGGCGCGATCTCTTCCGCCTGCAGGGTGACGACGGTATCAAACGTCGCATCGTCGTCGGTTTTCAGGGTTTTCCAGTACTCCACGGCATCGACGTAATTCTGCTCTTTCGGCGCGTGCAGACGGCCCTTCACGTAGCTGAAGGTGGTTTCGTCTGGCGCAACCAGACCCGCTTTAGCGCCCATCTCGATGGCCATGTTGCACAGGGTCATGCGGCCCTCCATGCTCAGCGCCTGAATGGCCTCGCCGCAGAATTCAACGACGTGGCCGGTACCGCCCGCGCTGCCGGTTTTGCCGATAATTGCCAGCACGATATCTTTTGCGGTGATGCCGGGGGCCGCTTTGCCCTTCACTTCAATCTTCATGGTTTTGGCGCGGCCCTGCTTCAGGGTCTGCGTCGCCAGAACGTGTTCAACTTCAGACGTGCCGATGCCGAACGCCAGCGCGCCAAACGCCCCGTGGGTCGCGGTATGGGAGTCACCGCAGACGATGGTCATGCCCGGCAGGGTGATGCCCTGTTCTGGCCCCATGACGTGGACGATGCCCTGATAGGGGTGGTTCAGGTCGTACAGCTCAACGCCAAACTCGCCGCAGTTTTTAATCAGCTCCTGCATCTGAATGCGCGCCATCTCACCGGACGCATTGATGTCTTTGGTCTGGGTGGAGACGTTGTGATCCATCGTCGCGAAGGTTTTCCTCGGCTGACGCACCGGACGCCCGTGCGCGCGCAGGCCGTCAAACGCCTGAGGAGAGGTCACTTCGTGCACCAGATGGCGGTCAATGTACAGCAGCGGGGTTTCGTTTGGCGCCTCGTAGACCACGTGCGCGTCAAACAGTTTTTGATATAACGTCTTCGCCATGATTACACCCCTTCTGCGACATAGCGGGCAATAATGTCGCCCATTTCATCGGTACCGACTGCCACCGTGCCGCGCGCTAAATCGCCGGTACGGATGCCTTCTTCTAACGCCCGGTTAATGGCGTTTTCAATGGCGGTGGCCGCATCGCCTGCATCCAGGCTGTAGCGCAGCAGCAGGGCCAGAGAGAGGATCTGCGCAATCGGGTTGGCAATGTTTTTGCCTGCAATATCCGGTGCGGAGCCGCCAGCCGGCTCGTACAGGCCAAAGCCTTCTTCATTCAGGCTGGCTGAAGGCAGCATCCCCATGGAGCCGGTGATCATCGCGCACTCGTCGGAGAGGATGTCACCGAACAGGTTAGAGCACAGCAGCACGTCAAACTGGGACGGATCTTTAATCAGCTGCATCGTCGCGTTATCGATATACATGTGCGACAGCTCAACGTCAGGATACTGTTTCGCGATTTCGCTAACGATTTCACGCCACAAAATGGATGACTGCAGCACGTTCGCCTTATCGATGGAGGTTACCTTGCGGCGGCGTTTACGCGCAGACTCAAACGCGATGTGGGCAATACGTTCGATTTCGAAACGGTGATAGACCTCAGTATCAAACGCTTTTTCATGCTGGCCGCTGCCTTCGCGGCCTTTGGGCTGACCAAAGTAGATACCGCCGGTCAGCTCGCGCACGCAGAGAATGTCGAAACCGTTGGCGGCGATATCGGCGCGCAGCGGGCAGAACTCCTCCAGCCCCTGGTACAGCTTTGCCGGACGCAGGTTGCTGAACAGCTTAAAGTGTTTACGCAGCGGCAGCAGCGCCCCGCGCTCGGGCTGCTCTGCTGGCGGCAGGTGTTCCCACTTTGGACCGCCCACGGAGCCGAACAGCACGGCGTCGGCGTTTTCGCAGCCTTCCAGGGTCGCTTTTGGCAGCGGCGTACCCTGGTTGTCAATCGCAATACCGCCCACGTCGTAGTGGCTGGTGGTAATTTTCATCGCAAAACGCGTACGAACGGCTTCCAGTACTTTCAGCGCCTGGGCCATCACTTCCGGGCCAATACCGTCGCCCGGCAGCACGGCAATATGGTAATTCTTCGACATTACACGGTTTCCTTTTTG
>CAMKZP010000044.1 GCA_946477805.1 uncultured Enterobacter sp. | reverse complement strand
GGCTGTCGGCCGCACCCACGGCCTGCGCTTTGGCGTGGTAAAAGGTGCCAAGATCGCGAAGCGGCTGGAAAAACTCCGGGGCCAGGATCAGCGCCAGGAAGCCTGCGGACAGCGTTACCGCCGTGCCGTAGTGGCCGAAATCGAGCGCGCCGAGGTAGGAGAAGCCAAAGTAGACGGCCACCAGGGCAATCGACAGCGACGTAAAGAACTCAAGCACGCCAGACGACAGAAATGCCAGGCGCAGCACTTCCATGGTGCGCTGGCGGAAGTCCTGAGACGCATGGCGAATGTTTTCGGTCTCTGCTTCACCGCGGCCAAATATCCGTAGAGTTTCCATCCCGCGCAGCCGGTCAAGAAAATGGCCGCTCAGGCGTCCCAGCGCCAGGAAGTTACGACGGTTGGCATCCGCCGCGCCCATGCCCACCATCGCCATAAACAGCGGGATCAGCGGGGCGGTGCCGAGCAAAATCAGAGCGGCAACCCAGTTGATCGGGAAAATGGTGATGACAATCAGCAGCGGTACGAAAACAGCGAGCGCCATCTGCGGCAGATAGCGCGCATAGTAGTCGTGCATATCGTCAATCTGCTCAAGGATCAGCGTCGCCCAGCTTCCGGCAGGCTTGCCCTGGATCCAGGCGGGACCGGCATCCTGAAGGCGATCGAGCACCTGTCGGCGGATCTCATACCGTATATGCTGCCCCGCATGAAAACCCACGCGTTCACGCAGCCAGACGACCCAGGCGCGCAGGACAAAGACCAGCACCAGAACGACAAAAGGCAGCAGAAGCGCCTCGCGCGGGATGTTCTCCATGATCATATGGTTAAGAATGCGGGCCAGCAGCCATGCCTGGGCAACAATCAACAGACCGCTGATAAACCCCAAAAGTCGGGAGATCATGAGCCAGCGGCGGGAAATGACGCTTTGCTGTTTCAGCCAGCGTGTTAACTCTTGTTGACGGGTTTTTTCCATTGCGTACTTTGCAGGTGACGTTATAAGAAATTAGACATCTGCATGTTACACGCGGGAAAAAATAAAGGCGACCAAAGGCCGCCTTTATTTACGTTTGTTACTGACTTGTAAAGATTATTTACCTGTTTCAGCCAGTCCGTCCAGGTAGCGCTCCGCATCCAGCGCGGCCATACAGCCGGTGCCTGCGGAGGTGATCGCCTGACGATAAATATGGTCCATCACGTCGCCCGCAGCGAAAACGCCGGGGATGCTGGTCTGGGTCGCGTTGCCGTGAATACCGGACTGCACCTTGATATAGCCATTTTCCAGCTCAAGCTGACCGTCGAAAATAGCGGTGTTCGGGCTGTGGCCGATGGCGACAAACAGGCCAGCCACTTCCAGAGATTCCACGTTATCGGTGTTCTGCGTGTCGCGCAGGCGCAGGCCAGCCACACCCATCTGATCGCCGGTCACTTCTTCCAGCGTGCGGTGGGTGTGCAGCACGATGTTGCCGCTCGCCACTTTATCCATCAGGCGTTTGATCAGGATCTTCTCCGCGCGGAAGGTGTCACGGCGGTGGATCAGATGCACTTCAGAGGCGATGTTTGCCAGATAAAGCGCTTCTTCCACAGCGGTGTTACCGCCGCCGATCACCGCAACTTTCTGGTTGCGATAGAAGAAACCGTCGCAGGTGGCGCAGGCGGAGACGCCGCGGCCTTTAAACGCTTCTTCTGACGGCAGGCCAAGGTAGCGGGCCGATGCGCCGGTGGCGATAATCAACGCGTCACAGGTGTATTCGCCGCTGTCGCCCGTCAGACGGAACGGACGGTTCTGCAGGTCGACCTTGTTAATATGGTCGAACAAAATTTCGGTTTCGAATTTGGCGGCATGCTCGTGCATGCGTTCCATCAGCAGCGGCCCGGTCAGGTCGTTCGGGTCGCCTGGCCAGTTTTCGACTTCAGTAGTGGTGGTCAGCTGACCGCCTTTTTCCATGCCGGTGATAAGTACCGGATGCAGGTTAGCGCGTGCAGCATAGACCGCCGCGGTGTATCCCGCAGGTCCAGAACCAAGGATTAGCAGCTTACTGTGTTTAGCCGTGCCCATGAGATCCCCATTGTTGTTGGCAGACATTTGGCTGGATTGTAGGGAATTTGTTGCCGTAAAAAAAGAGCTCAGCAGTTTTGATATCGATATGTGCGATAGGTGCGGACGATAGAGCCAGCGCTATAACATAACGCTTTCGACTGAAAACCGGTCGTTTATAAGGCAATAAAATGATGATTAATACCCTGCCGTAATGAATATCCGGCATGTTGTACTAAAAATCGATGTTTTGCTTTGACAATCCCCTGCGCTTTTGCGAAAACATTCAAGGAAGAAAAAAAACCGCATTGCTCGTGTGTCGCATAGACATGCATGTAAATGCCATTTTTACCGGGTCAGTGAAATCTACGCATGGCGTGGACAGACGCCATACGTGATGTCGGTGACTGCCTTCGGGCAACGGTCTTCTTAACAAACAGAACCCGAATCCGCATCGCGTCTAATACATAACCAGGCGATGTGATGAATAACGGGTACAGGCTCTGAACAGTGACGTGCACAGGGTCCAGGCAGGAGTAGGGAAGGAATACAGAGAGACAATAATAATGGTAGATAGCAAGAAGCGCCCTGGCAAAGATCTCGACCGTATCGATCGTAACATTCTTAATGAATTGCAAAAGGATGGGCGTATTTCCAACGTCGAGCTTTCAAAACGTGTGGGACTTTCCCCGACGCCGTGCCTTGAGCGCGTGCGCCGACTGGAAAGGCAGGGTTTTATTCAGGGCTATACGGCTCTGCTGAACCCGCATTATCTGGATGCCTCACTTCTGGTATTTGTTGAGATTACTCTGAATCGTGGTGCGCCGGATGTGTTTGAACAATTCAACGCCGCTGTGCAAAAACTTGAAGAAATTCAAGAGTGTCATCTGGTTTCCGGTGATTTTGACTACCTGTTGAAAACCCGCGTGCCGGATATGTCCGCCTACCGTAAGCTGCTGGGTGAAACCCTGCTGCGTCTGCCGGGCGTGAACGACACCCGTACCTATGTGGTGATGGAAGAGGTCAAACAGAGCAATCGTCTGGTTATTAAGACGCGCTAACACGGAACAGGTGCAAAATCAGTGTAGTTTGATTACACTCCTGTTAATCCATACAGCAACAGTGTCGGGGAGCCCCGGCACTGTTGTCCGTTTTAGCAAACAGGCAGGACATGCCTGATACCTGGAGAGCCTTTCTTGAGCCAGGAATATACCGAAGACAAAGAAGTCACATTATCGAAGCTAAGCAGCGGACGTCGTCTCCTTGAGGCGTTACTGATTGTTATTGCCCTTTTTGCCGTCTGGCTGATGGTAGCCCTACTCAGTTTCAATCCTTCCGATCCCAGCTGGTCACAGACCGCGTGGCATGAGCCTATCCATAATTTAGGCGGCGTCCCCGGAGCCTGGCTTGCGGACACCCTTTTCTTCATTTTCGGCGTGATGGCCTACACCATACCCGTCATTATCATTGGCGGATGCTGGTTTGCCTGGCGGCATCGCCAGAACGATGATTACATCGATTATTTCGCGGTTTCGCTGCGCCTGATTGGCGCGCTGGCCTTGATCCTCACCTCCTGCGGGCTGGCGGCCATCAATGCCGATGATATCTGGTACTTCGCCTCCGGCGGCGTGATCGGCAGCCTGCTGAGCTCTGCCCTGCAGCCGATGCTTCACAGCAGCGGCGGCACCCTGACGTTGCTCTGCATCTGGGCCGCGGGCCTGACGCTGTTCACCGGCTGGTCGTGGGTGAGTATCGCCGAGAAGATCGGCAGCTTTATTCTTACGATCCTGACGTTCGCCAGCAACCGTACCCGTCGCGACGACACCTGGGTCGATGAAGACGACTATGAAGACGACTACGAAGAGGACGACGATGCGCCGGTGCAGCGCCGTGAATCTCGTCGTGCGCGCATTATGCGCGGCGCGCTGGCACGTCGTCAGCGCGTCGCTGAAAAATTTGCCAATCCGCTCGGACGTAAAACCGATGCGGCGCTCTTCTCCGGGAAGCGCATGGATGAAGACAAACAGGTCGAATACCGTGCGGCGGGAGCAGCCGTCGATCCCGACGATGTCCTCTTCTCCGGCAACCGCGCGATGGCGGGTGATTTTGACGAATACGATCCGCTGTTAAACGGTCACTCGGTCACCGAACCGGTTGCCGCTGCGGCTGCCGCGACCACCGCAGCCCAGGCTTATGCCGCGCCTGTAGACGCGGTGACGCCATCTGCGCCGGTCCCTGCGCCGGAGTCCGTTATCCAGCAGCCTCAGGTTGACTGGCAGACGGCGCCGGGCGTTCACACGCCGGAGCCGGTGATTGCGCCACAGCCGGAAAGCTACGTGCCCGTTCAACAGGAACCGTGGCAGCAGCCGTATCAGCCGGAGCCCGTGTATGAACCACAGGGGTATCCGCAGTACGAGCAGCCCGTCGCGCAGCCGTATCAGGAATATGTGCCTGAACCGGCTGAGCCCGTGCAGCCATACGCCGAGCCCGAGCCTGAAGCGGTGGAAGAGGTCAAACCCTCGCGTCCGCCGATGTACTATTTTGAAGAGGTGGAAGAGCGCCGCGCCCGCGAGCGCGAGCAGCTGGCCGCGTGGTATCAGCCCGTTCCTGAGCCTGCGCCGAGTACGCCTTCTGTTTCCGTACCGCCTGTCGATCCTACCCCCGCTGTCGCCCCGGTGGTTGAAAGCGTGAAGCACGCCACTGCCGCCGCCGCGGCTGCTGCGCCCGTCTTTAGCCTTGCCGCAGGCGGTGCGCCGCGTCCACAGGTAAAAGAGGGCATTGGCCCGCAGCTGCCGCGTCCTAACCGCGTGCGTGTGCCAACGCGCCGCGAGCTGGCGTCCTACGGGATTAAGCTGCCTTCTCAGCGTATGGCTGAGGAAAAAGCGCGCGGATCTGATTACGACGACGATGCTGACGAACTGCAGCAGGACGAGCTGGCCCGTCAGTTCGCCGCCACGCAGCATCAGCGCTACGGCGAGGAGTATCAGCACGACGAACACGTTCAGGAAGACGAGGACGACGCAGCAGAAGCGGAGCTGGCGCGCCAGTTCGCCGCGACGCAGCAGCAGCGCTACTCCGGAGAGCAGCCTTCCGGCGCAAACCCGTTCTCGCTGTCAGATTTTGAATTCTCACCGATGAAAGATCTGGTGGATGATGGTCCGAGTGAGCCGTTATTTACTCCAGGCGTAATGCCGGAAGCTGAACCGGTGCGTCAGCCGCCAGCGCCGCAAGCCTATGCACAGCCGCAGCAACAGCCCGCTCCGCAGTCCTATGCGCAGCAGCCGCAGCCCGCTCCGCAGGCGTATGTGCAGCAGCCACAACCGCAACAGCCGCCGCAGTTCCAGCAGCCAGCGCCTCAGCCGCAGGAGAGCCTGATCCACCCGCTGCTGATGCGTAACGGTGACAGCCGTCCGCTGCAGCGTCCGAGCACGCCCCTGCCGTCGCTGGATCTGCTCACGCCGCCGCCGTCTGAAGTGGAGCCGGTTGATACCTTTGCGCTTGAGCAGATGGCGCGTCTGGTGGAAGCCCGTCTGGCAGACTTCCGCATTAAGGCGGACGTGGTGAACTACTCTCCGGGACCGGTGATCACCCGTTTCGAGCTAAACCTTGCGCCGGGCGTTAAAGCTGCACGTATTTCTAACCTCTCCCGTGACCTGGCGCGCTCGTTGTCGACCGTTGCGGTGCGCGTGGTGGAAGTCATTCCAGGCAAGCCGTACGTAGGGCTTGAGCTGCCGAACAAAAAACGCCAGACCGTTTACCTGCGTGAAGTGCTCGACAACACCAAGTTCCGGGATAACCCATCCCCGCTGACCGTGGTGTTAGGTAAAGATATCGCTGGCGATCCGGTGGTGGCAGACCTGTCGAAAATGCCGCACCTGCTGGTGGCGGGTACTACCGGTTCCGGTAAATCGGTCGGTGTGAACGCCATGATCCTGAGCATGCTCTACAAAGCACAGCCGGAAGACGTGCGTTTCATCATGATCGACCCGAAAATGCTTGAGCTGTCGGTGTACGAGGGTATTCCGCATCTGCTCACCGAAGTGGTGACGGATATGAAAGACGCCGCCAACGCGCTGCGCTGGAGCGTTAATGAGATGGAACGCCGCTACAAGCTGATGTCGGCGCTGGGCGTGCGTAACCTGGCGGGCTATAACGATAAAATCGCCGAGGCGAAGCGTATGGGACGTCCGATTCCGGACCCATACTGGAAGCCGGGCGACAGCATGGACGCTCAGCATCCGGTGCTTGAAAAGCTGCCCTATATCGTCGTGCTGGTGGATGAATTCGCCGACCTGATGATGACCGTCGGTAAAAAAGTCGAGGAACTGATTGCGCGTCTGGCACAGAAAGCGCGTGCAGCGGGTATTCACCTTGTGCTGGCGACGCAGCGTCCGTCGGTTGACGTTATCACCGGTCTGATTAAAGCCAACATCCCGACCCGTATCGCGTTTACCGTATCCAGTAAAATTGACTCGCGTACCATCCTCGACCAGGGCGGCGCTGAGTCGCTGCTGGGAATGGGGGATATGCTCTATTCCGGCCCGAACTCCACCTCTCCGGTGCGCGTCCACGGCGCGTTCGTTCGCGATGAAGAAGTTCACGCGGTGGTGCAGGACTGGAAGGCGCGCGGTCGTCCGCAATATGTAGACGGCATTACCAGCGACAGCGAAAGCGAAGGCGGGGGCGGCGGCTTTGACGGCGGCGAAGAGTTGGATCCGTTGTTCGACCAGGCGGTGAACTTCGTGACCGAAAAACGTAAAGCCTCCATCTCTGGCGTGCAGCGCCAGTTCCGTATCGGCTACAACCGTGCGGCGCGGATCATCGAGCAGATGGAAGCCCAGGGTATCGTGAGCGAGCAGGGGCACAATGGTAACCGTGAGGTGCTGGCACCGCCGCCGTTTGAGTGATCCTTTTTTGAATGCAAAGAAGGGTAAATCAACCAAAATTAAGCATTTTCTTCTGTCGCCTGCCTGTGGGCAGGTCCAGAATAGAAGACGGAACCCCCATAACGGGACGACGTATTTTAAGGAATAACAATGAAAAAAATCGCCATCGCCTGTGCATTACTCACCAGTTTTGTCGCCAGCAGCGTCTGGGCTGATGCCGCCAGCGACCTTAAAAGCCGCCTGGACAAGGTCAGCAGCTTCCACGCCAGCTTTACGCAAAAAGTGACCGACGGCAGCGGCAACGCGGTTCAGGAAGGTCAGGGTGATTTGTGGGTGAAACGCCCGAACCTGTTTAACTGGCACATGACCCAGCCGGATGAGAGCATCCTGGTGTCTGACGGCAAAACCCTGTGGTTCTTCAACCCGTTTGTGGAGCAGGCAACGGCCACCTGGCTGAAAGATGCGACCAGCAACACGCCGTTTATGCTGATTGCCCGCAACCAGTCCAGCGACTGGCAGCAGTACAACATTAAGCAAAATGGTGATGAATTTGTCCTGACGCCAAAAGGCAGCAACGGCAACCTGAAGCAGTTCACCATTAACGTGAGCAGCAACGGTACGATTAATCAGTTCGGGGCGGTTGAGCAGGACGACCAGCGCAGCAGCTACCAGCTCAAAACGCAGCAAAACGGTGCTGTCGATGCATCGAAATTCACCTTTACCCCGCCGCAGGGCGTAACGGTGGACGACCAACGTAATAAATAAGAGGCCTGAGTGGGCAATCTGTCGCTCGATTTTTCTGACAATGCGTTTCAACCTCTGGCCGCCCGCATGCGGCCAGAAAATTTAGCGCAGTACATCGGCCAGCAGCACCTTCTTGCTGCGGGGAAACCGTTGCCGCGCGCCATTGAGGCCGGGCATCTGCACTCGATGATCCTCTGGGGGCCGCCCGGAACCGGCAAGACCACCCTCGCAGAAGTGATCGCCCGCTATGCTAACGCTGATGTTGAACGCATCTCTGCGGTCACGTCGGGCGTGAAAGAGATCCGCGAAGCCATTGAGCGTGCGCGGCAGAACCGTAATGCCGGCCGCCGCACGATCCTGTTTGTTGATGAAGTTCACCGCTTCAATAAAAGCCAGCAGGACGCCTTCCTGCCGCATATCGAAGATGGCACGATTTTCTTCATCGGCGCGACGACCGAAAACCCCTCATTTGAACTGAACTCGGCGCTGCTCTCCCGCGCGCGCGTCTATCTGCTCAAGTCGCTGACGACCGAGGATATCGAAAAGGTTCTCACCCAGGCGATGGACGATAAAGCCCGCGGCTACGGCGGACAGGATATCGTTCTGCCGGACGAAACGCGTCTTGCCATCGCTCAGCTTGTCAACGGCGACGCGCGCCGTGCCCTGAATACGCTGGAAATGATGGCCGACATGGCCGAAATTGACGCTTCAGGCAAGCGGGTGCTGAACCCTGAATTGCTTACCGAAATTGCCGGTGAACGTAGCGCCCGCTTTGACAACAAAGGCGACCGTTTTTACGACCTGATTTCGGCGCTGCATAAATCCGTGCGCGGCAGCTCGCCGGATGCCGCACTTTACTGGTATGCACGCATTATTACCGCGGGCGGCGATCCTCTCTACGTCGCGCGTCGCTGTCTGGCGATTGCGTCGGAGGATGTGGGTAATGCCGACCCGCGCGCCATGCAGGTGGCCATCTCCGCCTGGGACTGCTTTACCCGCGTGGGGCCTGCGGAAGGCGAGCGCGCCATTGCGCAGGCGATTGTGTATCTGGCCTGCGCGCCGAAGAGTAATGCGGTGTATACCGCCTTTAAGGCGGCGATGTCCGACGCGCGTGAACGTCCGGATTATGATGTTCCGGTACATCTGCGCAACGCGCCAACGAAGCTGATGAAAGAGATGGGCTACGGGCAGGAGTACCGCTATGCCCACGACGAACCCAACGCCTATGCCGCCGGTGAGGAGTATTTCCCACAGGAGATGGCACAAACCCGCTATTATCACCCCACAAACAGAGGTCTTGAGGGTAAGATTGGCGAAAAGCTCGCCTGGCTTGCCGGACAGGATCAAAATAGCCCTATAAAACGCTACCGTTAGCGCTATCGTTGCGGTAATGTTGGCATAGTATCCCTGTGGCCGCAGGCTGTGGTCACATTTTCCTATTTTAATTCGATAAGCACAGGATAAGCATGCTCGATCCCAATCTGCTGCGTAATGAGCCAGACGCAGTCGCTGAAAAACTGGCACGCCGGGGCTTTAAGCTGGATGTAGATAAGCTGCGCGCTCTTGAAGAGCGTCGTAAAGTTCTGCAGGTACAAACTGAAAATCTGCAGGCAGAGCGTAACTCTCGATCGAAGTCCATCGGCCAGGCGAAAGCGCGCGGGGAAGATATTGAGCCATTACGCCTGGAAGTGAACAAACTGGGTGAAGAGCTGGATCAGGCGAAAGCCGAACTCGACGTTCTTCAGACCGAAATTCGTGATATCGCCCTGGCTATCCCGAACATTCCTGACGACAGCGTACCTGTTGGCAAAGATGAAAACGACAACGTTGAAGTGAAGCGCTGGGGCACGCCCCGCGAGTTCGACTTCGAGGTTCGCGATCACGTGACCCTGGGCGAAATGCACGCGGGGCTGGACTTTGCGGCGGCGGTTAAGCTGACCGGTTCACGCTTCGTGGTGATGAAAGGCCAGATTGCGCACCTGCACCGCGCGCTGGCGCAGTTCATGCTGGATCTGCACACCGAGCAGCACGGCTACAGCGAAACCTACGTTCCGTATCTGGTTAACCACGATACGCTGTACGGTACCGGGCAGCTGCCTAAATTTGCCGGCGATCTGTTCCACACCCGTCCGCTGGACGAGGAAGCAGACAGCAGCAACTACGCGCTGATCCCAACGGCGGAAGTGCCGCTGACCAACCTTGTGCGCGATGAGATCATCGACGAAGACGATCTGCCAATCAAGCTGACGGCCCACTCTCCGTGCTTCCGCTCTGAAGCCGGTTCTTACGGCCGTGACACGCGTGGTCTGATCCGTATGCACCAGTTCGACAAAGTTGAAATGGTCCAAATCGTGCGTCCTGAAGCGTCTATGGACGCGCTGGAAGAGATGACCAGCCACGCTGAGAAAGTGCTGGAACTGCTGGGCCTGCCGTACCGCCGTATGGCGCTGTGCACCGGCGACATGGGCTTTGGCGCCTGCAAAACCTTCGACCTGGAAGTCTGGGTGCCTGCGCAGAATACCTACCGTGAAATCTCCTCCTGCTCTAACGTCTGGGATTTCCAGGCGCGTCGTATGCAGGCGCGCTGCCGCAGCAAATCTGACAAGAAAACCCGCCTGGTTCATACCCTGAACGGCTCCGGTCTGGCCGTTGGCCGTACCCTGGTCGCGGTGCTGGAAAACTACCAGCAGGCAGACGGGCGTATCGAGATCCCGGAAGTGCTGCGTCCTTACATGAAAGGCCAGCAGTTCATCGGTTAATATGTGCTTCAACACAAAAAAGCGCCTCAGGGCGCTTTTTTTATGCCTGTGATTTGATACCGGGCAATAACCCCTCACTCTAAAGGGGTAATACTCCTCCCCACGAAAGTCAGCAAAAAAACGATATAGCGGTGAACGCCGCCTTTTATTTCTTTGTGAGCAACCAAAGTGGGTCTTTATGAAAATCAAAGCGCCTGAAGCGTTAATGGCTGCCGAGGTCACTCGCCGCGGGTTGATGAAAACCACGGCCATTGGTGGCCTGGCCGTTGCCAGCAGCGCCTTTACGCTCCCTTTTACCCGGCTGGCCACGGCGGCAGACGCGCTGTCCCCGGCAACAGCTTCGGAAAAAGTGGTGTGGAGTGCCTGTACCGTAAACTGCGGGAGTCGTTGTCCGCTGCGTATGCATGTGGTCGATGGGGAAATCAAGTATGTCGAAACCGACAACACCGGGGACGATAGCTACGAAGGGTTACATCAGGTCCGCGCCTGTCTGCGCGGCCGCTCGATGCGCCGCCGCGTCTATAACCCGGACCGCCTGAAGTATCCGATGAAGCGCGTGGGCAAGCGCGGGGAAGGGAAGTTCGAGCGCATCAGCTGGGATGAAGCCTACGAGATCGTCGCGACAAACATGCAGCGCCTGATTAAAGAGTACGGTAACGAATCCATCTACCTGAACTACGGCACCGGAACGCTTGGCGGAACCCTGACCCGCTCATGGCCGCCGGGAAAAACCCTCGTTGCGCGCCTGATGAACTGCTGCGGTGGCTATCTCAATCACTACGGCGACTACTCTTCTGCACAGATTGCCGCTGGCCTGAACTACACCTACGGCGGCTGGGCAGACGGCAACAGCCCCTCAGATATCGAAAACAGCAAACTGGTGGTTCTGTTCGGCAACAATCCCGGCGAAACGCGTATGAGCGGCGGCGGCGTGACGTACTACCTCGAACAGGCGCGCGCCAAATCTAACGCCCGCATGATCATCATTGACCCGCGCTACACCGATACCGGTGCAGGGCGTGAAGATGAGTGGATCCCCATCCGTCCGGGAACGGATGCGGCGCTGGTCAGCGCCCTGGCGTGGGTGATGATCGCCGAGAACCTTGTCGATCAGCCGTTCCTCGATAAGTACTGCGTCGGCTATGACGAAAAAACCCTGCCTGCGGGCGCGCCGGCCAACGGTCATTACAAAGCCTATATTCTCGGCCAGGGCAGCGACGGCGTGGCGAAAACGCCGGAGTGGGCATCCACTATCACCGGCATTCCGGCTGGTCGTATCGTTCAGCTGGCGCGTGAAATCGGCTCGGCGAAACCGGCGTATATCAGCCAGGGCTGGGGGCCGCAGCGCCACGCGAACGGTGAAATTGCGACGCGTGCAATCTCAATGCTCTCCATTCTGACCGGTAACGTCGGCATACACGGCGGTAACTCCGGCGCGCGTGAAGGCTCGTATCAAGTGCCTTTTGAACGTATGCCGACGCTCGAAAACCCGGTTCAAACCAGCATCTCCATGTTTATGTGGACCGATGCAATCGAACGTGGCCCGGAAATGACCGCGCTGCGCGACGGCGTGCGCGGCAAAGACAAGCTGGACGTGCCGATCAAAATGATCTGGAACTATGCCGGGAACTGTCTTATCAACCAGCACTCCGAGATCAACCGCACCCACGACATTCTGCAGGACGACAAGAAGTGCGAGATGATTGTGGTGATCGACTGCCACATGACCTCGTCGGCGAAATATGCTGATATCCTGCTGCCGGACTGCACCGCCTCTGAGCAGATGGACTTCGCGATGGACGCCTCCTGCGGCAATATGTCCTATGTAATCTTCACCGATCGGGCCATCAAACCGCGCTTCGAATGCAAAACCATCTATGAGATGACCTCCGAACTGGCGAAACGTCTCGGCGTTGAGCAGCAGTTTACCGAGGGGCGGACGCAGGAAGGATGGATGCGCCATCTGCATGAGCTTTCCCGCAAAGTGGTTCCGGACCTGCCGGATTTCGACACCTTCCGCAAGCAGGGCATATACAAACAGCGCGATCCGCAAGGGCATCACGTGGCGTACAAATCGTTCCGTGAGGATCCGCAGGCGAACCCGCTGACCACGCCGTCGGGTAAAATCGAAATCTACTCCGAAGAGCTGGCGAAACTCGCCTCGACGTGGGAGCTGCCGGAAGGGGACGTTATCGATCCGCTGCCGATCTATACGCCAGGCTTCGAAAACTATAACGACCCGCTGACGGCAAAATTCCCGCTGCAGCTGACCGGGTTCCACTATAAAGCGCGCGTGCACTCAACCTACGGCAACGTTGACGTACTGAAGGCTTCATGCCGCCAGGAGATGTGGATCAACCCGATTGATGCAAAAGCGCGTGGCATCAGCAACGGCGACCGCGTACGCATCTTCAACGGGCGCGGTGAGGTGCATATCGAAGCGAAGGTGACACCGCGCATGATGCCGGGCGTTGTCGCGCTGGGGGAAGGGGCCTGGTACAACCCGGATGCAAACCGCATCGACCAGGCAGGCAGTATTAACGTACTGACCACGCAGCGCCC
>CAMKZP010000043.1 GCA_946477805.1 uncultured Enterobacter sp. | reverse complement strand
GGTTTGCGCCCCGCTGTCACCCTTGGGTGTGCATCCCCACCTGCAAAGTGGCGGCGATATTGCGTGAGGCGCGGTAAATGTTGTCATAAGCGCCGCGGAACGCCTCTTCGAGCGAGCCGATGCTGGTCAGCACGCTGAATACGGCGTCGATGCCGTACTGGTGCACCACGCCGACGTCCGTCGTCAGGCTGCCGGCAATCCCGATCACCGGCTTATGGTATTTTTTGGCGACGTTCGCCACGCCAACGGGTACTTTACCGTGAATGCTCTGGCTGTCGATCCGCCCTTCACCCGTCAGCACCCAGGTGCAGTCGTGGATATGCTCTTCGAGGTTAAGCGCCTGGGTGACAATCTCTATCCCGCTCTTCAGCTCTGCGCCGAGGAATGCCATTAGCGCAGCGCCCATTCCGCCCGCAGCGCCCGCCCCCGGCACGTGCTTAACGTCAATGTGCAGGGATTTTTTGATCATATCCGCGTAGTGGCTGAGATTAGCGTCCAGCTCGAGGATCATCCCCTCGCTCGCCCCTTTTTGTGGGCCAAAAATGCGTGACGCCCCTTTTTCTCCCACCAGCGGGTTGGTGACGTCGCAGGCCACGCGGATTGTGCAGCCCTTCAGCCTGGCATCCAGCCCAGTAACATCAACGTTGTTCAGGGCCATCAGCGCGCCGCCGCCGTCGCCGATCTCGGTACCGTTCGCATCCGTAAGCTTCGCGCCCAGCGCCTGCATCATGCCAGCGCCGCCGTCGTTGGTGGCGCTGCCGCCGATGCCGATAATAATGTTGCGCGCGCCTTTATCCAGCGCGCTGAGGATAAGCTCCCCGGTGCCGCGTGAGGTGGTGACGAGGGGGTTACGCTGCGCGGGAGGCACGAGCGCCAGACCGCTGGCGGCTGCCATCTCGATAAACGCCGTGCTGCCGTCGCCGGACATCCCCCAGCAGGCGTTGACCTTTTCCCCCAGCGGGCCGGTCACGACGGCGTGCTGTTCCGCGCCCTGAGTGGCGGCAATCATCGCTTCGACTGTCCCTTCGCCACCGTCAGCAACAGGCACAGAAACATAAAGTGCATCGGGGAAGATTTCCCGAAATCCTTTTTCTATCGCCTGAGCTACCTCGGTGGCAGAAAGGCTTTCTTTATAAGAGTCTGGAGCGATTACGATTTTCATAGTTGTAGCCTGTTACAGCACGGATCCGGCCTGGACCGTAGGCCCGGTAAGCAAAGCGCCACCGGGCAGGACGTCATTAGCGAGTCACTTCCACCTTCGCCAGTTTTTCGTAGTAGCACGCAATCGCGCTGTGGTCGGCCGTACCCAGCCCATCCGCGCGCAGCGCCTGCATCATCTCCATGACCGCAGCGGTCAGCGGCAGCTGTGCGCCCACGCCGTGAGAGGTGTCCAGCGCGTTCGCCAGATCTTTAATGTGCAGGTCGATACGGAAGCCGGGCTTAAAGTTACGATCCATAACCATCGGCGCTTTGGCATCCAGCACGGTGCTGCCCGCCAGGCCGCCGCGGATCGCCTGGTAAACCAGATCCGGGTTCACGCCTGCCTTGGTAGCCAGGGTCAGCGCCTCAGACATCGCCGCAATGTTCAGGGCCACAATCACCTGGTTCGCCAGCTTGGTGACGTTACCTGCGCCGATTTCACCGGTGTGCACCACGGAACCGGCCATCGCTTTCATCAGGTCGTAGTATTTGTCGAAAATCGCCTTGTCACCGCCGACCATGACTGACAGCGTACCGTCGATGGCCTTTGGCTCGCCGCCGCTCACCGGCGCATCCAGCATATCAACGCCTTTCACCTTCAGCGCGTCGCTGATTTCACGGCTTGCCAGCGGGGCGATAGAACTCATATCAATTACCACCAGACCCGGCCTGGCACCGTCGATAATGCCGTTTTCACCCAGCGCAACCTCTTTCACGTGCGGGGAGTTTGGCAGCATGGTGATGATCACATCACACTGCTCGGCAACCGCTTTGGCCGTGGTGGCCGCTTCGGCACCGGCTGCCATCACTTCTGCCACGGCGTCTGAATTACGGTCTAAAACCACCAGCGAGTAACCTGCTTTAATGAGGTTTTTGCTCATGGGTTTGCCCATGATCCCTAAGCCAATAAAGCCTACTTTCAGCGTCATAATCTTTTCCTCAATGATGGTTATTTTTTAAAAGCGTCAGCTAATTTCTGCGTGGCGGCGCGGAATACGCCGAGGTCGCTGCCGACGGCCACAAAGGTCGCGCCCCACTCCAGGTAGCGGCGCGCGTCCGCTTCCACCGGGGCCAGAATGCCGCAGGGTTTGCCGTGCGCTTTGGCGCGGGCAAAGATGTGCTGAATGGCGCGCTGCACGTCCGGATGACCGGCATTGCCCAGGTGGCCGAATGCGGCCGCCAGGTCGCTTGGGCCAACGAAGATGCCGTCGACGCCGTCGGTGGCGGCGATGGCATCGACGTTATCGACGCCCCGCTGGCTCTCTATCTGCACCAGGATGGTGATGTTCTTGTTGGACTGAGCGAAGTAGTCCGGCACGGTGCCAAACATGTTGGCGCGGTGCGATACGGACACGCCGCGAATGCCTTCCGGCGGGTAGCGGGTTGAGGCCACGGCCTGCACCGCCTCTTCTTCCGTTTCCACAAACGGGATCAGGAAGTTATAGAAGCCGATATCCAGCAGACGCTTGACGATCACCGGCTCGTTAGTCGGGACGCGTACCACCGCCGCACTCTGGCTGCCCTTCAGCGCCATCAGCTGTGGGATAAAGGTGCTGATATCGTTCGGCGCATGTTCGCCGTCCAGTACCAGCCAGTCGAAACCGGCCAGGCCCAGCACTTCGGTGCTGATGGGGTTTGCCAGGGCAGACCAGCAGCCAATCTGGATCTGGTTCGCCGCAAGGGCTGCCTTAAACTTGTTCGGGAAGATATCGTTACTCATCGCTTATACCTTTGCTTATTTCTGCAATTCCATACGTTTGATGTCGCCTACCACGAACAGGTAGCAGACCATCGCCATCAACGCTGAACAGCCAACGAATATCAGTGCCGCGTTGAACGAGTGCAGTTCACTGACCAGATAACCAATGACCAGCGGCGTCGCGATGGACGCCACGTTACCAAAGACGTTAAACACACCGCCGCACAGGCCAACAATCTCTTTTGGCGCGGTGTCGGAAATCACCGGCCAGCCCAGCGCGCCGAAGCCTTTGCCGAAGAACGCCAGCGCCATCAGGGCCACGACCAGCGTGGTGTTGTTGGTGTAATTACACAGGATGATGGACGACGCCAGCAGCATGCCCAGCACAATCGGCAGCTTACGCGCCAGGGTAATCGACCTGCCCTGCTTTATCAGATGATCCGAGAACACCCCGCCCAGCACGCCGCCCGCAAAGCCGCACAGCGCGGGAATGGATGCCACCAGGCCTACCTTCAGAATCGACATGCCCTTTTCCTGAACCAGATAAATCGGGAACCAGGTCAGGAAGAACCAGGTGATGGTGTTGATAAAGTATTGACCAAAAAAGACGCCCAGCATCATGCGGTTGGTCAATAACTGTTTGATGTAGTGGAGTTTCGGACCGGCTGCCGCCTGTACGCCCGGCTTTTTGTGATCCATATCGACCACGGCCCCGCCTTCGGTGATGAACTTCAGCTCCTGCTCTGACATCCGCGGATGGTCGGTCGGGTTATGAATGTACTTTACCCATACGCCGGTCAGCACGAAGCCAATCACGCCCATGACGGTGAAGACATGCTCCCAGCCCCAGGCGAAGGTCAGCCAGCCCAGCAGCGGGGAGAAGATCGCCAGCGAGAAATACTGCGCCGCGTTAAATAACGCAGACGCGGTGCCGCGCTCTTTGGTCGGGAACCAGGCCGCCACGATACGGGCGTTCGCCGGGAATGACGGCGCTTCGGAGAAACCGAGCATAAAGCGCATGATGAACATAGATACGCCCGCCCAGGCCAGCGGGAAGACATCCACAAAGCCCTGCAGGAAGGTGAACAGCGACCAGAAGAACAGGCTGTAGGTATAGACCTTTTTGGAACCGAACTTGTCGAGCAGCCAGCCGCCGGGGATTTGCATCAGCAGATAGGCCCAGCCGAATGCGGAGAAGATATACCCCATTGAGACGGCGCTGAGCTGCAGCTCTTTCGCCACTTCCGTGCCGGCAATCGACAGCGTGGCGCGGTCAGCATAGTTAATGGCCGTGACGATAAATATTATCAGCAGAATTAAATAGCGGGTGGGTACACCCTTTTTCGATTCTACGGTGGTATCCAGTATCATGTTTATTTCCTCAGGCACATCGATAGTTATATTTATAATTTTAAGAAAGACTATTTCCTGATTATTTATCGATAGCAGGCAATATCAGGTAATTAACCAAGCGTAATGAAATCGTGATTCAGTATAAACATCAGCGGGTGGCTGCACATTGTAATAACGCTCAATTATCCAAGGGTGAATCAATAATAATTTGAGCATATGCACAAAGCACTGGGCGCTGATGCACAGAATCAGCCATTAGCGGCTAAAGCGCGTGACGTCTCGCTTTAGGGAGTGATATGGATCACATTTTTATCATCAAAGTCCTGACATTCTTTATTTAAGAAAGCAGCGCCTTTATTTCTACAATAAGAAAATAAATACCTATCTGGCTGCATTTATTATCAGACACTTTGCTGGAGAATACTGAACAATGGCCGACATTGAAATTCGACAAGCATCGCCGACGGCGTTCTATATAAAAGTACACGACACCGATAACGTGGCGATTATTGTTAACGACAACGGCTTAAAAGCGGGAACCAGGTTCCCGGACGGGCTGGAGCTGATTGAGCATATTCCTCAGGGGCATAAAGTTGCGCTGGTGGATATCCCGGCTCACGGTGAGATCGTGCGCTACGGTGAAGTGATTGGCTATGCCGTGCGCGCTATCCCGCAGGGGAGCTGGATTGAGGAGTCGCTGGTTGAGCTACCCAAAGCGCCGCCGCTGAACACCCTGCCGCTGGCGACCCGCGTGCCCGAGCCGCTGCCGCCGCTGGAAGGCTACACCTTCGAAGGCTACCGCAACGCGGACGGCAGCGTGGGCACTAAAAACCTGCTCGGCATTACCACCAGCGTTCACTGCGTGGCGGGCGTGGTCGATTACGTGGTGAAGATCATCGAGCGCGACCTGCTGCCGAAATACCCTAACGTTGACGGTGTGGTGGGCCTGAACCACCTTTACGGCTGCGGCGTGGCGATTAACGCGCCCGCGGCGGTAGTGCCTATCCGCACCATCCACAATATCGCCCTCAACCCGAACTTTGGCGGCGAGGTGATGGTAATTGGCCTGGGCTGTGAAAAACTGCAGCCTGAGCGCCTGCTGCAGGGCACGGAGGATGTGAAAGCGATTCCGGTGGACGATGCCAGCATTGTTCGCCTGCAGGACGAACACCACGTCGGCTTTAGATCGATGGTTGACGATATTCTCCAGGTCGCCGAACGCCATCTGGACAAGCTAAACAAACGCCAGCGCGAAACCTGCCCGGCCTCTGATTTGGTTGTGGGTACCCAGTGCGGCGGCAGCGATGCGTTTTCCGGCGTTACCGCTAACCCGGCGGTGGGCTATGCGTCCGATCTGTTCGTGCGCTGCGGCGCCACGGTGATGTTCTCTGAAGTCACCGAGGTGCGTGACGCCATCCACCTGCTCACGCCGCGCGCGGTCAATGAAGAGGTGGGCAAGCGCCTGCTGGAAGAGATGGCCTGGTACGATAACTATCTTGATATGGGGCAAACCGACCGCAGCGCCAACCCGTCTCCGGGCAATAAGAAAGGCGGCCTGGCGAACGTGGTGGAGAAGGCCCTTGGATCGATTGCCAAATCTGGCCAGAGCGCGATTGTGGAAGTGCTCTCTCCGGGCCAGCGCCCGACCAGGCGCGGGCTGATCTACGCGGCAACGCCTGCCAGCGATTTTGTTTGCGGTACCCAGCAGGTGGCGTCCGGCATCACGGTTCAGGTCTTTACCACCGGGCGCGGCACGCCGTACGGCCTGATGGCGGTTCCTGTGATTAAAATGGCGACCCGCACCGAGCTGGCAAACCGCTGGTATGACTTAATGGACATTAACGCGGGCACCATCGCCACCGGGGAAGAGAGCATTGAGGATGTGGGCTGGAAGCTGTTCCACTTCATCCTGGACGTAGCGAGTGGACGGAAGAAAACCTTTTCCGATCGGTGGGGCTTACATAACCAGCTGGCGGTGTTTAACCCGGCACCGGTGACGTGATATTGCAGTAAACCTCTTTAAGCATGGCTCAGGCCATGCTTTTTTTTGCTTTCGATTCTTTCGTATATTTTCCTTCGCTTTCGCACCTTTCATTTTTAAGATGTTAATCACAAAAAAACATTCCGAAACCCTATACATTCTTTCGCATAAACAAAACGAAAGGTTTCGGAGGAACGATGTTTATCATCTCATCGAAAACGATGCTGCTCAAAGCCCAGCGTGAGGGTTACGCCGTACCGGCGTTCAATATTCATAATCTCGAAACGCTGCAGGTAGTGGTTGAAACTGCTGCGGAAATGCGCTCCCCGCTGATCGTCGCGGGCACACCCGGTACGTTCAACTATGCCGGCACGGGAAATGTGGTCGCCATTGCCAGCGATCTGGCAAAAACCTATAACCAGCCGCTGGCGATCCATCTCGATCATCATGAAGATTTCGAGGATATCGCAAAGAAAGTGCATGCCGGGGTCCGTTCAGCGATGATCGACGGGTCTCATCATTCATTTGCCGAAAACGTTGCCCTGGTAAAAAAAGTGACGGATTACTGTCACCGCTACGACATCAGCGTTGAGGCCGAACTGGGACGCCTGGGAGGTCAGGAAGATGATCTGGTGGTCGACAGTAAGGATGCGCTTTACACCAACCCCCTGCAGGCACGTGAGTTTGTGGCATTAACGGGTATCGACTCCCTGGCCGTCGCCATAGGTACCGCTCACGGTATGTACACCGCCACGCCAAAACTTGATTTTGAGCGTCTTGCAGAAATCCGTCACCAGGTCGATATACCGCTGGTTCTGCACGGCGCGTCCGGGTTATCGACAGCCGATATTCGTCAGGCTATTAGCCTCGGCATCTGCAAGGTCAACGTGGCCACAGAACTCAAAATTGCCTTCTCGAATGCGCTGAAAACCTATCTCTCGACACATCCCGATACCAGCGACCCGCGACATTACATGGTGCCTGCAAAAAGCGCCATGAAAGAGGTCGTGCGTAAGGTCATTGCTGATTGCGGCTGTGAAGGAAAACTCTAAATACGAAAGCCTGTTATCCGAAACCGGAGGAAACGTGAAAGACATAATTGCTCGCCACAAGGCGGGAGAACATCTCGGTATCTGCTCAGTCTGCTCAGCTCATCCCCGGGTTATCGAGGCCGCTCTGCGCTTCGATTTACATACCAGCAATAAGGTACTGATTGAGGCTACGTCGAATCAAGTGAACCAGTTTGGTGGTTATACCGGTATGAAGCCCGCTGACTTTCGCGAATTTGTTTTGAACATTGCTAATGATGTTGGCTTCCCGAAAGAGCGTCTTATTCTTGGCGGAGACCACCTCGGGCCAAACTGCTGGCAAAACGAACCGGCAGAAGCCGCGATGCTGAAATCCATTGAGTTGATCAAAGCCTACGTCGCAGCCGGTTTTACCAAGATCCACCTTGATGCCTCAATGTCCTGCGCCGACGATCCCGTCCCGCTATCACCGACGATTGTCGCGCAGCGTGCGGCCCGGCTGTGCAAAGCGGCCGAAGAGACGGCGACTGAAGAACAGAAAGCGGCGCTTACCTACGTCATTGGTACAGAGGTTCCGGTACCGGGCGGCGAGGCCAGCAGCATTAACAGCGTTCATGTTACCCGAGTGGATGATGCCGCCCAGACACTGGAAACTCACCGCGTGGCCTTTGGTGCACTCGGGCTGGATGAAGCCCTGTCACGCGTGGTTGCGATCGTCGTACAGCCGGGGGTGGAGTTCGACCATACGCAAATTATTCACTACCAGCCGCACGCCGCAGAGGCGCTTTCCGGTTGGATCCGCCAGACCCCGATGGTCTACGAGGCGCATTCAACCGACTACCAGACCCGTCAGGCCTATCGCGCCCTGGTACGCGATCACTTTGCGATTCTGAAAGTCGGCCCGGCGCTGACGTTTGCGCTGCGTGAGGCCATCTTTGCCCTCGCGCAAATGGAGAAGGAACTTATCGCCCCTGAACAGCGCAGCCACGTGCTTGAGGTAATCGACGAGGTGATGCTGAACGAGCCGGACTACTGGAAAAAGTATTACCACCCCACCTGGAGTCGCGCGATGGTGGATATCCACTTCAGCCTGTCTGACCGTATTCGTTACTACTGGCCGCATACGCGTATTCGCCAGAGCGTCGAAAAATTACTCGCTAACCTGAGCGAAACATCCCTGCCGCTGGGGCTGATCAGCCAGTTTATGCCCGTCCAGTTCGAACGGCTGTCGAGGAATGAGATCGCGGCAACACCCCAAAATCTCATCATCGACAAAATACAGGATGTCTTACGCGCCTATCGATATGGCTGTACCCCTGAACACGTCTGATGCCGGAGAAGTGTATGAGTCACATTTTTGTTCGTACCGGAATTGAGTTTGAAAACTGCCAGCAGGCGCTGGCCCATATTGGCGAAGCAATGCTGGATAAAGGTGTCGTTCATCCCACCTATCCTGCTGCTCTTCTGGAACGGGAGATGAACTACCCCACCGGAATCGCCCTTGAGCGGCATGCTGTTGCGATTCCGCACTGTGAAGCCGTACACGCGAAAAGGCCCGCTATTTATCTGATTCGTCCGGATAAACCGGTGAATTTTCAACAAGCTGATGATGATGGCGATATCGCGGTTTCGCTCATCATCGCGTTAATTGTGGAAAACCCCGCGGCGCAAATGAAATTGCTGCGCCGACTTTTTAGTGAGCTGCAAAACCCGGAGACGCTGGACGTGCTGTTAACCACGCCAGCAGAACGTTTGGCTGACCGTTTCCGGACAACGATCCTTGAGCCTGCATCCTGTGCTCAGGCCTCATAACATACTGATAATAAAAAGGTGTACCCTATGAAACGCAAAATTATTGTCGCCTGCGGCGGCGCTGTCGCCACTTCAACCATGGCCGCTGAAGAAATCAAAGAACTGTGTGAGGCCCACCATATCGCGCTGGATTTAGTCCAGTGCCGGGTGACCGAAATTGAAACCTATATGGACGGTGCAGACCTTATCTGCACAACAGCGAAAGTCGACAGAACCTTTGGAGATATTCCGGTAGTCCATGGCATGCCGTTTGTGTCGGGCGTCGGCATCGAAGCCCTTCAGCAAAAAATCCTGACCATCCTCAAGGGGTAAGATCATGTTTACCGAAATCATGCGGTATATCCTCGACCTGGGCCCCACCGTAATGCTGCCCATCGTCATCATCATCTTCTCAAAGCTGCTGGGGATGAAGCTCGGCGATTGCTTCAAATCAGGCCTGCATATTGGCATTGGCTTCGTGGGGATCGGGCTGGTTATCGGCCTGATGCTCGACTCCATCGGCCCGGCGGCGAAAGCGATGGCAGAACAGTTTCAGATTAACCTGCACGTGGTGGACGTCGGCTGGCCGGGTTCATCACCCATGACCTGGGCGTCACAGATAGCGCTGGTTGCTATCCCGGTGGCCATTGGCGTCAACATTCTCATGCTGGTCACCCGCATGACCCGCGTGGTGAACGTGGATATCTGGAACATCTGGCACATGACCTTCACCGGCGCGATGCTTCACCTGGCAACCGGATCTTACTGGCTGGGTATCCTGGGTGTTGTGGTGCATGCTGCCTTTGTCTATAAACTGGGGGACTGGTTTGCCAGAGATACGCGGGAATTCTTCGGCCTGGAGGGCATTGCCATCCCTCACGGCTCGTCAGCCTACCTTGGCCCGATCGCGGTCCTGGTGGATACGATCCTCGACAAAATTCCGGGGCTTAATCGCATCCACTTTAGCGCCGACGATGTCCAGAAACGCTTTGGACCCTTTGGGGAACCCGTCACCGTTGGCTTTGTTATGGGTCTGGTTATCGGCATGCTGGCAGGCTACGACGTCAAATCCGTGCTGCAGCTGGCGGTGAAGACCGCCGCCGTTATGCTGCTGATGCCGCGCGTTATCAAACCTATCATGGACGGCCTCACGCCAATTGCTAAGCATGCCCGAAAGCGTCTGCAGGCAAAATTTGGCGGGCAGGAGTTTTTGATTGGCCTCGATCCTGCGCTGCTGCTGGGACATACCTCCGTGGTCTCCGCCAGCCTGATTTTTATCCCACTCACTATTCTGATTGCTGTTCTGGTGCCGGGTAACCAGGTCCTCCCCTTCGGCGATCTGGCCACCATTGGCTTCTTCGTGGCGATGGCGGTCGCTGTCCACCAGGGTAATCTGTTCCGAACGCTTATCTCCGGCGTCATCATCATGGGCATTACGCTGTGGATCGCCACGCAAACTATCGGCCTGCACACCCAGCTTGCACAGAATGCTGGCGCGCTGAAAGCAGGCGGGCTGGTGGCCTCCATGGATCAGGGTGGCTCTCCGATCACCTGGCTGTTGATCCAGCTCTTTACCTGGCAAAACGCGGTAGGGTTCATCGCTATCGCTGCATTTTACTGTACCGGCGTGTTGCTCACCTGGCGTCGTGCCCGCGCGTTTTCAGCGGCAGAAAAACGCGCCGCTAATCCTCAAAGCCAGACGGCATCTTAATCACAGGGGAGCAATGCTCCCCTCCTTTTCTGGAGTGAATCATGAAATCAGTGGTAATTCACGCTGGGGGCAGCGTGTGCGTGGAAGAACGTCCAGTCCCCCGCATTCAGGCCGCAGACGATGTGCTGGTACGCGTTGTCTGCTCCGGGCTTTGCGGCTCGGATATCCCCCGTATTTTCGCCAGCGGCGCACACTACTATCCCATTACGCTGGGCCATGAATTTAGCGGATATGTGGAATCATGCGGCGCAGATATTGCCGACCTTAAAGCCGGTGATGCGGTGGCGTGCGTGCCTCTGCTGCCCTGCTTTACCTGCCCGGAATGTGAAAAGGGCTACTACTCGTTATGCAAACGCTATCAGTTCGTTGGCTCCCGTAGCGAAGGGGGAAATGCGGAGTACATCGTGGTAAAACGCGCAAATCTCTTCCGCCTGCCCGCTGAAATGACAATTGAAGACGGCGCATTTATCGAGCCGATGACCGTAGGGCTGCATGCGTTCCATCTGGCTTCAGGCTGTGAGGGGAAGAACGTCATCATCGTCGGCGCGGGTACTATTGGTCTGCTGGCGATGCAATGCGCGCTGGCGCTGGGTGCCCGCAGCGTGACCGCGATTGATATCAATGACGATAAGCTCGCGCTGGCAAGCACGCTGGGAGCGTCGCGCGTCTTCAACAGCCATACGCTCGGCGCTGACGACATCCTCAGCGCCCTCAGCGACCACCGCTTTGACCAGCTGGTACTGGAGACAGCCGGCACGCCGCAAACCGTCTCCCTTGCCATTGATATTGCCGGGCCACGTGCGCAGGTTGCCCTGGTAGGCACGCTGCATCACGATCTGACACTATCGGCCACAACGTTTGGAAAGATCCTGCGTAAAGAACTGGCACTGCTGGGAAGCTGGATGAACTATTCCGCACCGTGGCCAGGGGATGAATGGAAAACCGCCGCCCGACTGCTCACAGAGAAAAAATTGCAGCTGGAGCCGCTCATCGCCCATAGCGGAAATAGCGAGAGCTTTGCCCAGGCCGTGCAGGCACTGAACGGTGCGCCAATGCAGGGCAAAATAATGTTGCGTCTGCCATGAACGTTCGAGCCAGCAACCCGAGCTGGCTCACATATACTTTCGAATATTACCGTACACCTTTCGCATACCTTCGATTAGAATAGGGGCAGTTAATTATCAGGCAATTCATTATGAACTCATTTGAGCGAAGGAATAAAATCGTTGACCTCATCAACGCCCAGGGCAGCGTGATGGTATTGGATCTTTCGAATATGTTTGGCATTTCGGAAGTGACAATTCGAACGGACCTGCGCCTGCTGGAAGAAAAAGGGTTACTCACGCGCTTTCACGGCGGCGCCGCAAGACCAGGCAGTAACCTGATGGAAAGTGAAAATCAGGAAGTGGTACTTGAGGAGCGTTATCAGCTCGCGAGCGATCCAAAAAAACGCATCGCCCAGGCTGCAGTGAGTATGATTGAAGAAGGGATGACGGTCATCCTGGATAGCGGCAGCACGACCATGCTCATCGCCGAAGCGCTGACAAAAAAAGCCAATATTACGGTCATCACCAATAGCCTGCCTGCGGCCTTTGCGCTCTCCGAGAATAAAGACATTACGCTGGTGGTTTGCGGCGGTACGGTACGCCATAAAACGCATTCCATGCACGGCACTATCGCCGAGCGCTCGCTGACCGGCATCAGCGCCGATTTAATGTTCGTCGGCGCTGACGGTATCGATGCGACGAATGGCATCACCACCTTTAACGAAGGCTACTCGATCAGCAGCGTGATGGCCGCTGCCGCACATAAAGTTATTGCGGTGCTGGATGCCAGCAAATTCAATCGCCGCGGGTTTAACCAGGTGCTGCCGATAGAGAAAATTGACTGCGTGATCACGGATGACGGGATCGGAAAACACGATAAAGAACTGCTGAGTAAGACAGGGACTGACATCATTACGGTTTAGTTTTCAGACCGGGTACGGCGCAGCCGCCGCCCGGCAAAACATGCAGCAGGGATTTACTCCCCCTGCTGCTCCAGCGCATGCTTATACAGCGCATTTTTCTTCACGCCGTGGATCTCCGCTGCCAGCGC
This sequence comes from uncultured Enterobacter sp., assembly GCA_946477805.1. Lineage (GTDB taxonomy): Bacteria > Pseudomonadota > Gammaproteobacteria > Enterobacterales > Enterobacteriaceae > Enterobacter. The sequence continues at coordinate 195 of CAMKZP010000043.1, read as the reverse complement.
CGCCGCTTTCTTCAGCGGCAGCTCTGCCTGCAGCAGTGCCAGCGTACGCAGCGCATCGGCGGGGAGTGCGTCCTCCTGCGCCTTATGCCCTTCGACTATCAGCACCATTTCACCCTTGCGGCGGTTTTCGTCTTCCTTCACCCACGCCAGCAGCTCGCCCACCGGCGCACCGTGGATGGTCTCCCAGGTTTTGGT
>CAMKZP010000042.1 GCA_946477805.1 uncultured Enterobacter sp. | reverse complement strand
CTGCCTGTCTCGTGGGCTCGGAGATGTGTATAAGAGACAGATAGTAGATTTGACTTTATTTTAGCTAACAGGTGTTCACTGGAATCATTCTCAGTTAGCATAGTCAGACGATGAATAATCATCTTTAGTTTTCCCGGAGTTACCTATGGTGAACAAGCCATTAATGGCACAGGGATATTCGCTGGCAGAGGAAGTCGCCAACAGCATAAGCCACGGCATCGGCCTGGTTTTTGGGATAGTCGGTTTAGTGCTGCTGCTGGTTCAGGCGGCGGACACCAACGCCAGCGCGATGGCGATTACCAGCTACAGCCTGTACGGTGGGAGTATGATCCTGCTGTTCCTGGCCTCGACGCTGTACCACGCGATCCCGCATCAGCGAGCCAAAACCTGGCTCAAGAAATTCGACCATTGCGCTATCTATCTTCTGATCGCAGGTACCTACACCCCGTTCTTGCTGGTGGGCTTAAACTCGCCGCTGTCGCGTGGCCTGATGATCGTTATCTGGAGCCTGGCACTGCTGGGGATCCTGTTTAAGCTAACCATTGCGCACCGGTTTAAAATACTGTCACTGGTGACCTACCTGACGATGGGCTGGCTGTCGCTGATTGTGGTGTATCAGCTGGCGATAAAGCTGGCGGTGGGGGGCGTAACGCTTCTGGCGGTGGGCGGCGTGGTCTACTCGCTGGGCGTAATTTTCTACGTCTGCAAGCGCATTCCGTACAACCACGCTATCTGGCACGGCTTTGTGCTGGGCGGCAGCGTGTGCCACTTCCTGGCGATTTATCTGTATGTAGGGCAGGTGTAGGTTTTTGCCACCGTGCGGGCTGATGCCCTCACCCCGGCCCTCTCCCACAGGGAGAGGAAGGACACCTGTAGACGATTACTCTTCTAACGAATACGGCAGCGGTTCAATGTTCAACGTATTCGCATCATCGCGCACGCGGAACACGCTGTCGGCTTCCATATCGTTATTCATCACCGCCTGAACCAGCAGACGACCGTCATCCAGCTGCACGGCGGCTAACACCGTTCCGGTGCGACGCCAGTTTTCACCCATCTTCAGCTCAAGATCTTCCCCTGCTTCCGGCACGCGGCTGGCGTGGCCCGCAAGGGTCCACAGGGCGCGCTTGTTTGCACCGCGGAATTTCGCGCGTGCGACCATCTCCTGGCCGGTGTAGCAGCCTTTCTTAAAGCTGATACCGCCCAGTACCTGGATGTTGGTGGCCTGCGGAATGAACTGCGCGCTGTTTGCCGCGTCAATTACCGGCAGGCCCGCTTCAATGTTCAGCGCCAGCCACTGCTGGCTGTTGTTAAACTGCGCTTCCCCGCGCAGCGCCTCGGTGACGCGTTCCGCCGTCGCCACGTCCGTCACCAGCAGGAAACGCTCTGCCGGGTGTTCAAACCACAGAATGGAAGTGGCGCCTTCGCTGACGACCTGTTTTTCTGCATCCGGCAGTTCGGGGAAGAGGTTTTTCAGCGCAGCGCGCGCCTGGAAGCCCGCGACGCCTAGCAGAACGTGCTCGTCGTCAGGGGCAATAGTGACCTTAGAAAAGACCGCGTATTTTTTCAGTTCAGCAAGCTGGGCGTCGCGCAGGCTGCGGCGCTCAATATAGGCAAAGCCGTCCTGACGGCGGAACACGCGCAGGTTGCTCCACATTTTGCCTTTGGGATCGCAGTGGGCAGCCAGCAGATGCTGGTGTTCAGTCAACTGGGCGACGTCGGCCGTCACCTGGCCCTGCAGGTATTTTTCGGCATCGGCACCGGTGAGCGTCGCCAGTGCCCAGTCATCAAGAGTAATAAGCGTCAGCGGCAGACGCGCAGAGGCGGCGGGCTGGCGAGGAGAAAATGGAGTAAAAGCCATAGTGATGTCCTGAATTGCTTAACGCTTTGATAATACCTAATGGTAAAAGAGACTGTATTCATTGCAAGCGCTTTCAGCAGGCCATTTGTGCCATACGCGGCTTCTGCGTAGCGCCACGCAAAAAAGTGTAATCCTCTGTCTTTGTAGGGAATATTCTGGAAGTCTGCTCGACGTTCGCAATATTCCAGTAAGGAAACGGTCAAAAACACGTTACACTAGCTACAGTTCCCGATAGAAATTAAGAACACTGAACGGGATACCGATTGTGCCAAACGTAATGCAGGAAACAGAACATGGATATTAACAACAAGGCCCGTATTCACTGGGCGTGCCGCCGCGGCATGCGTGAACTTGATATCTCCATCATGCCTTTCTTCGAATATGAGTATGACAGCTTAAGCGATGACGATAAGCGTCTGTTTGTTCGCCTGCTTGAGTCTGACGATCCGGATTTATTCAACTGGCTGATGAATCACGGCAAGCCCGCCGACACCGATTTGCAACGGATGGTGCAATTAATTCAAACACGGAATCGGGAACGTGGTCCTGTGGCAATCTGATCTTCGCGTCTCATGGCGCTCGCAGTGGATGTCTTTATTGCTCCACGGCCTGGTCGCGGCCTTTGTTTTACTGATGCCGTGGCCGCTTAGCTATACGCCGCTGTGGTTACTGCTGCTGTCGTTTGTGGTTTTTGACAGCGTGCGCAGCCAGCGCCGAATCAACGCCCGACAGGGGGAAATCAAGCTGCTGATGGATTCGCGCTTGCGCTGGCAGGGAAAAGAGTGGGAAATTATCGGCACGCCGTGGATGCTGAGCGCCGGTATGATGCTAAGGCTGCGCCAGCCTGAGGGAGGCCGTCGCCAGCACCTGTGGCTGGCAGCCGACAGCATGGATGCGGCCGAGTGGCGTGAACTGCGCCGGATGATTGCGCAGCAACCGACGCAGGGTTAGGTTAGCGCTAGCTGAACTTCTCTGCCATTTCACCCAGAATCTGTTCGCACCAGTTTTCCAGGCGCTCGTCGCTGAGATCGTACTGGTTGGTTTCATCCAGCGCGAGCCCCACAAACAGCTGGCCGTCGGCGATAATCGGCTTTTTGCTCGTAAACTCATAGCCTTCCGTAGGCCAGTAGCCAATAAAGGTCGCGCCCTTTGGTGCCAGTTTATCGTGCAGCATGCCGAGTGCGTCCAGGAACCACTCGCCGTAGCCTAACTGGTCACCCATGCCGTACATCGCAATGATTTTGCCTTCCAGGTTGAGCGTATCGAGCCGATCCCAGATGGCTTCCCAGTCTTCCTGTATCTCACCAAAGTCCCAGGTCGGGATACCGAGGATCAGCACGTCGTACTGCTCCATCAGCGTGAGCGCATCATCTTTCAGGTTATGCAACGTCACCAGCTCGGGGCCGATGATGTCGCGAATTTTTTCCGCCGCCATTTCGGTGTAGCAGGTGCTGGAACCATAGAAAAGACCAATATTCATCGCGTAACTATCTCAATTCTTGCTATGACATTGCGCGTAGTGTACCAGAAACCGATGGCATTCAGGCATAATGGCCGGATTGCAGAACCAAAGGGGCTGAAGTGGAAAAGGATCTCGCACTCATCGAACAGTTTCTTGACGCGCTGTGGCTGGAGAAAAACCTGGCCGAAAACACGCTCAGCGCCTATCGACGCGATCTCACCATGCTGGTGGAGTGGCTGGCGCACCGGGAACTGACGCTGGAGAGCGCCCGGCATGACGACCTGCAGGCCCTGCTGGGCGAACGGATGGACGGCGGCTATAAGGCGACCAGCTCCGCGCGTCTTTTAAGCGCCATGCGTCGCCTGTTCCAGCATCTCTACCGCGAGAAGATCCGCGCCGACGATCCCAGCGCGCTGCTGGCCTCGCCTAAACTCCCGCAGCGGTTGCCGAAAGATCTCAGCGAAGCGCAGGTGGAGAGATTATTGCAGTCGCCCGCTGTTGACGTGCCGCTGGAGTTACGCGATAAAGCGATGCTGGAACTCCTGTATGCTACCGGTTTACGCGTTTCTGAACTGGTTGGCCTGACGATGAGCGATATTAGCCTGCGTCAGGGCGTGGTGCGCGTGATAGGTAAAGGAAACAAAGAACGGCTGGTGCCGCTGGGTGAAGAGGCGGTGTACTGGCTGGAGACGTATCTGGAGCACGGGCGGCCCTGGCTTTTGAACGGCGTTTCAATCGATGTTTTGTTCCCAAGCCAGCGCGCGCAGCAGATGACGCGACAAACGTTCTGGCATCGTATCAAGCATTACGCCACACTGGCGGGTATAGACAGTGAAAAGCTGTCGCCGCACGTTTTGCGTCACGCCTTCGCGACGCATCTGTTAAACCACGGCGCTGATTTACGCGTGGTGCAGATGCTGCTGGGGCACAGCGATCTTTCAACGACGCAAATTTACACCCATGTCGCGACGGAGCGCCTGCGGCAGCTACACCAACAGCACCACCCACGCGCGTGAGTGCCGACGAATTGTAACAGGATCACATATGAAAAAGTCTTTTGCGCTGTTCACCCTGCTGGCAGCTTCGTTTACCGGTTTTGCCCATGCTGACGATGCAGCCATTAAACAGTCTCTGGCAAAACTCGGCGTCACCAGCAGCGACATTCAGCCTGCGCCCGTTGCCGGGATGAAAACCGTCTTAACCAACAGCGGCGTGCTGTACGTGACCGAAGACGGGAAACACATTATTCAGGGGCCGATGTACGACGTAAGCGGCGCGCAGCCGGTTAATGTGACCAACCAGCTGCTGATGAAAAACCTGAACGCGCTTGAAAAAGAGATGATCGTCTACAAAGCGGCGCAGGAAAAACACGTTATTACCGTCTTCACCGACATCACCTGCGGCTACTGCCACAAGCTGCATGAAGAGATGAAAGACTACAACGCGCTGGGCATTACCGTGCGTTATCTGGCGTTCCCGCGCGCGGGCGTGCAGAGCCAGCCAGAGCAAGACATGAAGGCTATCTGGTGTGCGAAAGACCGCAACAAAGCCTTTGATGATGCAATGAACGGCAAAGGCGTTAAGCCTGCTTCATGTGATATTGATATCGCAAACCACTATGCGCTGGGCGTGCAGTTTGGCGTTACCGGTACGCCAGCTATCGTGCTGAGCAACGGCTACGTGGTTCCGGGCTATCAGGGGCCAAAAGAGATGAAAGAGTTCCTCGACGCGCACCAGAAACAGACGGCCGGTAAATAATTCGCGTGAAAGCCCCGATAAAATTGCGCCGCCGCGAAGCGGTTGAAGATGCCAGTCTCCCTGCCGACCTTTCGCCACTGCTGCGGCGGCTCTATGCCAGCCGCGGCGTGCGAACGGCCAGCGATCTCGAACGTAGCGTTAAAGGCATGCTGCCCTGGCAGCAGCTGAGCGGCGTCGAAAAAGCCACTGAAATACTCTACGACGCGTTCCGTGAAGGGACGCGTATTGTGGTGGTGGGGGACTTCGACGCCGACGGCGCAACCAGCACCGCGCTGAGCGTGCTCAGCCTGCGCGCGCTGGGCTGCGACAACGTGACCTATCTGGTGCCGAACCGTTTTGAAGACGGCTACGGGCTCAGCCCGGAAGTGGTCGATCAGGCCCATGCGCGCGGCGCGCAGATGATCCTGACCGTGGATAACGGGATCTCCTCCCATGCGGGCGTCGATCGTGCTCACGCCCTGGGGATCCCCGTGCTGGTTACCGATCACCACCTGCCGGGGGAGACGCTGCCCGCCGCTGAAGCGATCGTTAACCCGAACCTGCGCGACTGCGATTTCCCGTCGAAATCCCTGGCGGGCGTGGGGGTGGCGTTTTATCTGATGCTCGCGCTGCGCACGCTGCTGCACAATAAAGGCTGGTTTGAAGCGCGCGGAATTGCCGTGCCGAACCTGGCCGAATACCTCGATTTAGTGGCGCTGGGTACCGTCGCGGACGTCGTGCCGCTGGATACCAATAACCGTATTTTGACCTGGCAGGGCCTGAGCCGCATTCGTGCGGGCAAGTGTCGCCCGGGTATTAAAGCGCTGCTGGAGATTTCCAACCGCGACCCGCTCAAGCTGGCGGCAAGCGATCTGGGCTTTGCCCTCGGGCCGCGCCTGAACGCCGCCGGAAGGCTGGACGATATGTCCGTCGGCGTGGCGCTGCTGCTGTGCGATAACATCGGCGAAGCGCGCGTGCTGGCCAACGAACTGGATGCGCTCAACCAGACCCGCAAAGAGATTGAGCAGGGGATGCAGGCTGAAGCGCTGACCCTGTGTGAAAAGCTTGAGCGTAGCGGCGATACGCTGCCGGGCGGACTGGCGATGTACCATCCCGAGTGGCATCAGGGCGTCGTCGGTATTCTGGCCTCGCGCATCAAAGAGCGCTTCCACCGCCCGGTGATCGCATTTGCACCCGCTGGCGACGGCACGCTTAAGGGCTCTGGCCGTTCGATTCAGGGGCTGCACATGCGCGATGCGCTGGAGCGCCTTGATACGCTCCACCCTGGCCTCATGATCAAGTTTGGCGGCCACGCGATGGCGGCAGGCCTGTCGCTGGAAGAGGCGAAGTTCGACGAGTTTCAGCGCCTGTTCGGCGAGCTGGTGACCGACTGGATTGACCCCGCCCTGCTGCAGGGGGAGGTCGTTTCCGACGGCGAACTCGCACCGTCTGAAATGACCATGGAAGTGGCGCAAATGCTGCGCGAGGCCGGGCCGTGGGGGCAGATGTTCCCGGAACCGCTGTTCGACGGGCGTTTCCGCCTGCTGCAGCAGCGCATTGTCGGTGAACGTCACCTCAAGGTGATGGTTGAGCCGGCCGGCGGCGGCCCGCTGCTTGACGGTATCGCCTTCAACGTTGACACCTCCGTCTGGCCAGACAACGGCGTGCGCGAAGTCGAGCTGGCCTATAAGCTCGATATTAACGAGTTTCGCGGGAACCGCTCTCTCCAGATCATCATCGACAATATCTGGCCAATTTAGCGTCAGTAAAGCTACAAAAAAGGGCGTGGATTCGGTACAATCCCGCTCTTATCACCGCATTTTGACAAGCTCATAAAAGAAAACAGACCATGTTTGAAATTAATCCGGTAAAAAACCGCATTCAGGACCTCACGGAGCGCTCCGACGTTCTTAGGGGGTATCTTTGACTACGATGCCAAGAAAGAGCGTCTGGAAGAAGTAAACGCCGAGCTGGAACAGCCGGACGTCTGGAACGAACCTGAACGCGCGCAGGCGCTGGGTAAAGAGCGTTCCTCCCTCGAAGCCATCGTAGACACGCTGGATCAAATGGCGCAGGGTCTGGAAGATGTTTCCGGTCTGCTGGAGCTGGCCGTCGAAGCTGAAGACGAAGAAACCTTTAACGAAGCCGTTGCAGAGCTCGACGTTCTGGAAGAGAAGCTGGCGCAGCTGGAATTCCGCCGCATGTTCTCCGGCGAATACGATAGCGCTGACTGTTATCTCGATATTCAGGCTGGTTCTGGCGGAACAGAAGCGCAGGACTGGGCGAGCATGCTGGCGCGTATGTATTTGCGCTGGGCTGAAGCGCGTGGCTTCAAAACCGAAATCATCGAAGAGTCTGAAGGTGAAGTCGCAGGTCTCAAATCCATCACCATCAAGATCATTGGCGATTACGCCTACGGCTGGCTGCGTACTGAAACTGGCGTTCATCGCCTGGTGCGTAAGAGCCCGTTCGACTCCGGCGGTCGCCGCCATACCTCCTTCAGCTCCGCGTTTGTTTACCCGGAAGTGAAAGACGATATCGATATCGAAATCAACCCGGCCGATCTGCGAATCGACGTATACCGTGCCTCCGGTGCGGGTGGTCAGCACGTTAACCGTACGGAATCGGCGGTGCGTATTACCCACCTTCCAACCAACACGGTTACGCAATGTCAGAACGACCGTTCCCAGCATAAGAACAAAGACCAGGCCATGAAGCAGATGAAAGCGAAGCTTTATGAGCTGGAAATGCAGAAGAAAAATGCTGAGAAACAGGCGATGGAAGACAACAAGTCTGACATCGGCTGGGGCAGCCAGATCCGTTCTTACGTCCTTGATGACTCCCGCATCAAAGACCTGCGTACCGGGGTTGAAACCCGTAACACGCAGGCGGTGCTGGACGGCAGCCTGGACCAATTTATCGAAGCAAGTTTGAAAGCAGGGTTATGAGGAACCAACATGTCTGAACAACAAGCACAGGGCGCTGACGCGGTAGTCGATCTTAATAACGAACTGAAAACCCGCCGCGAGAAGCTGGCTGCGCTGCGCGAGCAGGGCGTGCCGTTCCCGAACGATTTTCGTCGTGACCATACCTCAGACCAACTGCACGCAGACTTCGACGGTAAAGAGAACGAAGAGCTGGAAGCACTGAACGTTGAAGTGTCTGTGGCTGGCCGTATGATGACGCGTCGTATCATGGGCAAAGCGTCTTTCGTGACCTTACAGGACGTTGGCGGCCGCATTCAGCTGTACGTCTCCCGTGACGATCTGCCGGAAGGCATCTACAACGAGCAGTTCAAGAAGTGGGACCTCGGCGATATTTTGGGCGCAAAAGGGAAACTGTTCAAAACCAAAACGGGCGAACTGTCTATCCACTGCACCGAGCTGCGTCTGCTGACCAAAGCCCTGCGCCCGCTGCCGGACAAATTCCATGGCCTGCAGGATCAGGAAGCGCGCTACCGCCAGCGTTACCTGGACCTCATCTCTAACGATGAATCCCGCAAGACCTTCAAAATTCGCTCGCAGATCATGGCCGGTATCCGCCAGTTCATGGTGAAGCGCGACTTTATGGAAGTGGAAACCCCGATGATGCAGGTGATCCCTGGCGGTGCGTCTGCCCGTCCGTTCATCACCCATCACAATGCCCTGGACCTGGACATGTACCTGCGTATCGCGCCGGAACTGTACCTGAAGCGTCTGGTGGTCGGTGGCTTCGACCGCGTGTTTGAAATCAACCGTAACTTCCGTAACGAAGGTATCTCCGTTCGTCATAACCCAGAGTTCACCATGATGGAACTCTATATGGCGTATGCGGATTACAAAGATCTTATCGAGCTGACCGAATCCCTGTTCCGTACCCTGGCACAGGACATTCTGGGCACCACGGAAGTTCCTTACGGTGAAGAAGTGTTCGACTTCGGCAAGCCGTTCGTCAAGCTGACCATGCGCGAAGCGATCAAGAAATACCGTCCGGAAACTGAGATGGCAGACCTCGATAACTTCGATTCGGCGAAAGCCATCGCGGAAAGCATCGGAATTAAAGTCGAGAAGAGCTGGGGTCTGGGCCGCATCGTGACCGAGATCTTCGAAGAGGTGGCTGAAGCACACCTGATTCAGCCGACCTTCATCACGGAATACCCGGCAGAAGTTTCTCCGCTGGCGCGCCGTAATGACGAGAACCCGGAAATCACCGATCGCTTTGAATTCTTCATCGGTGGCCGTGAAATCGGCAACGGCTTTAGCGAGCTGAACGATGCAGAAGATCAGGCGCAGCGCTTCCAGGATCAGGTTGACGCGAAAGCGGCAGGCGATGACGAAGCGATGTTCTTCGACGAAGACTACGTGACTGCCCTGGAACACGGTCTGCCGCCAACGGCAGGTCTGGGTATCGGTATCGACCGTATGGTGATGCTGTTCACCAACAGCCACACCATCCGTGACGTGATCCTGTTCCCGGCGATGCGTCCGGTGAAGTAAGCCGTCATGACGTAAAAAAAGCCCCGCGAGGGGCTTTTTTATTGCGCCGCGAAGGCTCTGAGTGATTCGCGGGCGGTGGTCGCTTCCATCACCATCCACGGGCTAAAGGCCCAGGGCGTTGCGTCCAGCGCGCGGAACAATGCTTCCAGCTCGACCCACCGATGCTCCATCACTTCCTCTTCATTTATCGTGATTTCGCCGGTGATGCGAGCGGCAAACACCGGGCATATTTCATTTTCGACAATTCCGGACGGGTCAGTCTCACGGTAGCGAAACTCAGGCGCAATGGCGGTAATAGCCGTAATCTCAGCACCCACTTCGAAGCGGCAGCGGCGGATAATCGCCTGCTCGACCTCTTCCCCGGACTGCGGGTGGCCGCAGACGGAGTTGGTCCAGACGCCCGGCCAGGCTTTTTTGCTCAATGCGCGTCGGGTGATCAGACATTCGCCCTGGGCATTAAAAAGCCAGGACGAAAAGGCCAGATGAAGGGGGGTGTGGGTAGTATGGGCGGCGTACTTCTCCTGAGTGCCAATCACCTTTCCCTGGTCATTTACCAAAATAACGTGTTCTTGAATACTCATTGCTGCTCCAGTGCCTGAATGCCGAATGGTTCAGCACCATCAGCAGCATTATTATACTGCATTCTTATACGAACGGTTTGTCTCGCAGAGCGGAAAAGGGCATGACCCATATCAGTTTTGGCTGGTATCATAGTGCGCCATTCACGCTGACCGAGGATCTGTTTTGTTTGCAGGAAGCCTGACGAGAAACCCCATCCCTGCCGTTTTTTGCCTGACGTTGACCCTGCTTCTTGCGGGATGCTCGGGAAGCAAATCTTCGGATATGGGCAGCTATTCCGGCGCGGTTTATACCGTTAAGCGCGGGGATACGCTGTACCGCATTTCGCGCGCAACGGGCACCAGCGTGAAGGATTTGGCGCGCCTGAATAATATTTCGCCGCCCTATACCATCGAGGTGGGGCAGAAATTGAAGGTTAACGGGGGAAGTTCTTCTGCTAAAAAATCCTCCTCGAAGGGCAAAACCGCCAAAGTCACGCCGTCTTATCAGGTGCCGAAATCCTCCTGGCCGCCAGTCGGACAGCGCTGCTGGATCTGGCCTGCCAGCGGTAAAGTGGTCGCGCCGTATTCGCTCTCTGAAGGGGGCAATAAAGGCATTGATATCGCTGCTGCGCGCGGTACGCCGGTCTACGCATCGGGCGCAGGTAAAGTGGTTTACGTCGGCAACCAGCTACGCGGCTACGGCAACCTGATCATGATTAAGCACGGTGAAGACTACATTACGGCCTACGCCCACAACGATACGATGATGGTGAATAACGGGCAAAACGTGAAGGCGGGCCAGAAGATTGCGACCATGGGCAGCACCGGCACGGACTCGGTGAAGCTGCATTTCCAGATCCGATATAAGGCCACGGCGATCGATCCGCAGCGCTACCTTCCGGCGCAGGGCAGCAAACCGAAGTGCTAAGTGATTATTTTATCGCCACTTAGTTGCGAAGAGGCTTGTATGGAGATGCGTAAGGTCTATAATGCTTTACGCACCTCAAAGCGGGCGTAGTTCAATGGTAGAACGAGAGCTTCCCAAGCTCTATACGAGGGTTCGATTCCCTTCGCCCGCTCCAGTCTCTTTCTGAACCATCACTTTCTCAGCCAGATTCACACCGCACGTATATTCGTACCTGTAAACCCCATTACCGGTGAAAAAGGGTATGCGTAAAAAAGGCTGCTCACGCAGCCCTTAATCTTAAATTGTCCCATCGCCCCCGTCCGAGCACCACACCTGCCCGGAGGTATACGAACATTCATCCGAGGCTAAGGTCACGTACAGCGGCGCGATTTCAACGGGCTGGCCCGGACGCCCCAGAGGAGAACTCTCGCCAAAATGCTTCACTTTTTCCTGCGGCTGACCGCCGCTGGGCTGCAATACGGTCCAGTACGGCCCCGGCGCCACCGCGTTCACGCGTATTCCTTTTGGACCCAGCTGCTTCGCTAAGGCTTTGGTAAAGACCGCCAGACACGCTTTGGTCTGGGCGTAATCGAGCAGCACCGCGCTGGGTTGAACCGCCTGTACCGATGAGGTGTTGATGATCGAGCCGGGCACTTTCAGGTGGCGCAGGGCTGCTTTGGTGATCCAGAAGGGGGCGTAAACGTTGGTTTTAAACGTGGCGTCAAAATCTTCGGTGCTGAGGTCTTCCAGCGTTTCATGGTACTGCTGACGGCCCGCGTTATTGACCAGGATATCCAGCCCGCCGAGTTCGGCCACGGCTTTTTCCACCAGATTCTGGCAAAACGTCTCATCGCGCACGTCCCCCGGAATCGCTACGGCATTACGGCCTTCGGCACGGATAAGCGCGATCACCTCGGCGGCATCCTGCTCTTCTTCGGGAAGATAATTTATGGCGACATCGGCACCTTCACGGGCGTAGGCAATCGCTACGGCGCGGCCAATGCCCGAATCGCCGCCGGTGATCAGCGCCTTTTTACCTGCCAGTCGGCCATGCCCTTTGTAGCTTGTCTCCCCGTGATCGGGGACGGGCTGCATCTCAGAGGCCAGGCCCGGCGGCGTTTGCGGCTGTTCAGGGAAAGGTGGGGTTGGGTAAGCGTTCGTACGTTGTGTTGTATCACTCATTGCTGACTCCTTACAGGCCAAGGGGTGAGATTTGATGGATAGTTACAGCGTTAACGCTTCGCTGAGTTTACTTTTGCAGACGATCGACCCGCACCACGGGAAGGGATGACTTCTTATCAAGCGAGCCGCTGATGCTGATCATCTGGTCGGGTTTGACGGTTCTGTCGTCAAATACCGCTTTGGGAATAACGACGTCTATTTTTCCGGTTTTATCCTGGAAGACGTATTTATCCCCGCTGCCGTCAATAAGATTACCGCGCAGTGAAATTGATGCCCCGTCGTGCATCTCTTTTGCCTGGTTAATGGTCATTATTCGGGCGTCATCCGTGCCGCGATAACCGTCGTCAAGCGCATGGGGCGGGGGCGGCGCTTCGCCCTTTTGTAATCCGCCGTTATTATCTGCCCAGGCGGCTGGAGCCAGTAATATTAATAAGGCTGAAATGACTGATAATTTCATTTGATATCCTTCATTATGGCTGTCTTGACTTATTAAGTATTGTTGCTATTCCTTTATGTGGCAAATGTGATAAGTCCTAAAAGCATTTGCTGAAAGAAATCAAAATATTCAGCTAATAAGCGAGGCGGTGAGGGCGGCCATGAATCGTAAAAATGATAAGCTCCCCGGAATAAAAGAAAGTTATCGTTTACTGACGTTTGAGTATGCATTTCGTCAGGCCGGTTTCATTGTGCTTCTCGGTATTATTCTGGCCGCCGTTGCCGGTCTGTTTTCAAGCGGAGCGGTAAGCGACACCGAAAAAAGCAATTCAGCGAAAACCCTGAGCATCCACTACGAACGCTTTGGACGCCGTGAAACGGAGTTCCCGGTGCAGATCGCGTTTCCGGTAAAACAGGAGGGTGAGTACGTGGTCAGTCTGTCCAGCGAGAGCAGCGATGCATACGAACCCGGCAGCGTCTGGCCACAGCCTGACGGCATGTACAGCCGGGGCAATACGCTGTTTTTTGTTTACAACCATTTAAAAATCAATGAAAAATTTA
>CAMKZP010000041.1 GCA_946477805.1 uncultured Enterobacter sp. | reverse complement strand
GCCATGCGGCCTGGGCGATACGTTTGATACCGTCTTCGGTGAACTCGAGGTTCACGCCTTCAGTCGCCATCAGCGCTTTGTACTGCACGGTGGCAGAAGCGTTTGGCTCGGTCAGGATACGTTCGAAATCTTCGGTGGTCAGCGCCTGCAGCTCAACGCGGATTGGCAGACGGCCCTGCAGTTCCGGGATCAGGTCAGACGGGCTGGCCACCTGGAAAGCGCCTGAAGCAATAAACAGGATGTGGTCCGTTTTCACCATGCCGTGCTTGGTGGAGACGGTGCAGCCTTCTACCAGCGGCAGCAGGTCGCGCTGAACGCCTTCGCGAGACACGTCCGGGCCGGAGCTGTTGCCGCCGCGCTTGCAGATTTTGTCGATTTCGTCGATGAACACGATGCCGTGCTGCTCAACCGCGTCGATAGCATCTTGTTTCAGCTCTTCGGGGTTCACCAGCTTCGCCGCTTCTTCTTCGATCAGCAGCTTCATCGCGTCTTTGATTTTCAGCTTACGCGCTTTTTGCTTCTGGCCGCCCAGGTTCTGGAACATGGACTGCAGCTGGCTGGTCATCTCTTCCATGCCGGGAGGTGCCATGATTTCCACGCCCATGGGTGCAGCAGCAAGATCGATCTCAATCTCTTTGTCGTCCAGCTCGCCTTCACGCAGTTTTTTGCGGAACGCCTGACGCGCGGCGGAAGGTTCAGCCTGCTGTTCAGCCTGGCCCCAGTTGTTTTTCGCCGGTGGAATTAATACGTCGAGAATACGCTCTTCGGCCATCTCTTCGGCGCGGTAGCGGTTTTTCTCGATGGCCTGGACGCGCACCATCTTGATTGCTGAATCGGTCAGATCGCGGATGATGGAATCCACTTCTTTACCCACGTAGCCCACTTCGGTGAACTTGGTGGCTTCAACTTTGATGAACGGCGCGTTGGCCAGCTTCGCCAGACGACGGGCGATTTCGGTTTTACCGACGCCGGTCGGGCCGATCATCAGAATGTTTTTCGGAGTCACTTCGTGGCGCAGCTCTTCGTCGAGCTGCATGCGGCGCCAGCGGTTACGCAGGGCAATCGCCACGGAACGCTTGGCGTTATCCTGGCCGATAATGTGTTTGTTCAGTTCGCTGACAATTTCGCGTGGGGTCATTTCAGACATGGGAGATCCTTACGCTTTAGACGGTAATTCTTCGATGGTGTGATTGTGGTTGGTGTAAATGCAGATATCACCTGCAATATCCAACGCTTTCACCGCGATGTCGCGCGCGTTCATGTCGGTATTTTCCAACAGGGCGCGGGCTGCAGCCTGGGCGTACGGGCCGCCGGAGCCGATGGCAATCAGGTCGTTTTCTGGCTGAATGACGTCACCGTTACCGGTAATGATCAGCGAGGCGGTTTCATCGGCCACGGCCAGCAGCGCTTCAAGCTTGCGCAGCATGCGATCGGTGCGCCAGTCTTTCGCCAGCTCAACGGCAGCCTTCACCAGATGACCCTGGTGCATTTCCAGTTTACGTTCAAACAGTTCAAACAGCGTAAAGGCATCCGCCGTGCCGCCTGCAAAACCGGCGATCACTTTGTCGTTGTAAAGGCGACGCACTTTCTTCACGTTGCCCTTCATGACGGTATTACCCAGCGTGGCCTGGCCATCACCGGCAATTACCACATGGCCGTTACGGCGTACACTTACTATTGTTGTCACGAGCAGACCCCCTGGTTACAGATTCGG
The DNA here is from genome assembly GCA_946477805.1 of uncultured Enterobacter sp. Taxonomy (GTDB): domain Bacteria; phylum Pseudomonadota; class Gammaproteobacteria; order Enterobacterales; family Enterobacteriaceae; genus Enterobacter. The sequence continues at coordinate 11,505 of CAMKZP010000041.1, read as the reverse complement.
GAAACAGAAGCCCTGAGCCAGTGCTCAGGGCTGAATTAAATGATAGATGGGGGGGAATTTGGGGGTTTCAACCCCCGGAGGCGAGTCGAATGCAGTTTGTGTGACCGGCTACTTTCAAACGGGAAATGGTGCCGTCTGCGTTTTCTTTGCCTTTGACCGGGCCAATCACCACGCGATTCCAGCCGTTATTGGTGGTAATACGTGAATCAAACCCTTCAAATGCCAGCTGAGCACGTACCGTTTCGGCCTGCTCCGCGCCTTTGAACGAACCGCACTGCACCATCCAGCGGCGCTCGTCTTTCTTCTCCGCCGTCTGTTTCGGGGCTTCGGTCTCTTTGGTGACCGGCGCGGCCTGCTGCGTTTTCGGCTGCTGCGCGGTGGTATGCGCTGGCGTCTGCAGCAGGTCCTGATACGGCTGAGTCGTTTGCTTTTGAACAGGCTGCGTCTGCACGGTTCGCGTTTGCTGCTGCGGCTGCTGATAAGGCTGCTCTGTTACCCGCGGCTGCGCTTTCGGCTGCTGCACCGGCTGGGTTTGGGCCCACTGCTGCTGCTGTTGTTGCTGAATTTGAGCCTGGCGCTGACGCTGCAGCTGCAGCGTTTGCTGGCGCTGTGCAGGCGTTTGTTCGTTCCACGGCACTTCATTGAGCTGCGTTGGCTGCTGGCGCATGTCGGCCTGCATCTGTGCCAGCAGCTGGCGTTGTTCATTCGTCAACTGATCGGCATTCTTCACTTCGCCACCGGCAGACGGCTCGGTAGGCGCACGCACGCCAGGCTGACGGCTTTCCAGCTCTTTGATATAGCGCCAGCGCTCCTCAGGCTTCGGCGGCAGGCCATTCCCGGCCACTTTATTACCCTGAAGTGCTTCGGACTCTTCTTTTTTATGGTGCGTGATGAAGTACAGGCCGCCGATAAAGGCCACCAGTACAGCCGCAGCAATAGCGACCATTGCTGGCGAGACGGCAGGCAGGTTCCGCTGCTTGCTTTTTGAACTGCTCTTTTTGCGTCGCGAAGGTGCCGGCTGGCCGCGACGTACATAATCTCGTTGTGCCACTATCGTTTCGCTGTATTTATTCGTTCGTCAGCCCGCCATGTTACTTAAGCGGCGGGGCTTTGACCAGATAAGGGTGTCCGAAAGGCGTTTACTTTAAGTCAATGCCTGGGTGGAGCCGCGCACGATCAGCTCGCAGTCCAGCAAACGCGAACCGCTGCTCACCGTCTGCCCGTGCAGCTGATCCAGTAAAAGAAGCATCGCTTCACGGCCGATTTGATAGCGCGGCTGCGCTACGGTAGAGAGCGGCGGATCGCAAAACTCCGACAGCGAAATGTTATCGAAGCCGATAATTGACAGATCCCTGGGCACGCGCAAACCACGACGCTTGGCGCAGGAGAGCGCGCCCAGCGCCATTACGTCGCTGTGGCAGAACACGGCGGTCGGCGGCTCCGGCAGCGCCAGCAGTTTTTCCAGCGCCTGTCCGCCCGCTTCAAAGGTGAAATCACCGCGCGCAATGTAGTGTGGGTCGACGATGGCCCCAGCGCGGCGCAGCGCCTGAACGTACCCCTGCAGGCGGTAGTGGCACAGCGGCATCTCTTCTGGCCCAGCGATACAGCCAATGCGCTTATGCCCCAGCTCCTGAAGATAGTTCACGGCATTAAAAGCGGCCGTCAGGTTATCGATATGAACCGTCGGCAGCTCCAGCTCCGGCGCGAATTCGTTGGCCATCACCATGGGCGGCAAATTGCGCTGCTCTTCAATGCTGGCATCGAACGGCAGGCGTGAGCCAAGCAGCAGCATGCCGTCAATCTGCTTGGTAATAATGAGGTCGATGAAGGTTTTTTCCTGCTGATTCTGGTGAGCACAGTCGCCAATCAGCACCAGGTAGCCCTGCTCTGCGGCCGTCACTTCAATACCGCGAATGATCTCGCTGAAGAAGGGGTCGCAGATGTCCGGCACAATCACAAGAATGGTACGTGATTCATTGCGCTTCACGTTGCGCCCCATTGCCTGCGGGTAGTAGCCCACTTCGAGCGCCGCCTGTTCAACCTTGTTACGGGTCGCCTGGGAGACTTTATCCGGGTTCATTAATGCGCGGGACACGGTTGCCGTTGAGACCTGAGCTTTCTCGGCAACGTCTTTCATGGTCGCCGTGGCAACCTCTTTCCTGGACTTCAACGTCTTCTCCTCGCCTGAACACCGAACTGCTGACACACCATTTTTACAGATAGTTTATGAGAGCGGTTACAGAATTTTCATAAAAAGTGTGAGGTGCGTTAAATTTTTCGATCCGTCTTCAGCCTTCAATCGGATCGACGTCAAGAACCCACTTCACTTTGCGCGCTTCCGGCAGGGTGTTGATCAGCGCCAGCGTGCCGCTGACGATATGCTGTAAGCGGATGCGGGACGGGTGCTGGAGCAGGATTTGCCAGCGGAAGCGCCCGCCGCGTTTTGGCGCCAGCGCGGGAACCGGGCCCAAAATCCACAGCTGGCCGTCCACCAGCGGGCTGGCCTGCAGGAGGTTTCGCAGCTGCTGCAGAAAAAGCGGCGCCTGCTGGTTGTTGTGATCTTCCGCGCGGATGATGACGTGGCTGGTCCACGGCGGCAGCTGCATCGTCTGGCGTTCGGCAAGCGCCTGTTCGGCAAACTCATCATAGCCTTTATGCAGCAGGGTCTGCAGCAGCGGATGCTCAGGATGGTGTGTTTGTAGCACCACTTCGCCCTGCTTGCCCGCGCGTCCGGCACGCCCGGCCACCTGCGTGTAAAGCTGGGCGAAGCGCTCGGCTGACCGAAAATCGGCAGAGAACAGTGCGCCATCCACGTCCAGCAGGGCGACCAGCGTCACGTCCGGGAAGTGGTGACCTTTTGCCAGCATCTGGGTGCCAATCAGGATGCGTGCGCCGCCGCGATGGACTTCCGCCAGCTGCTGCTCAAGCGCCCCTTTGCGGCTGGTGGTATCCCGGTCGATACGCGAAATCGGTACGTCAGGGAAGAAGGGGCCAAGCGCCTGTTCCAGCTGTTCCGTTCCCAGACCGACCGGCACGATGTGCGTTGAGCCGCACGAGGGGCACTGGCGCGGCACCGGGCGCTGGCTGTCGCAGTGGTGGCAGCGCAAATGACGCTGCGCCTGGTGAAAGGTGTAGTAGTGGTCGCAGCGCGGGCATTCCGCAATCCAGCCGCAGTCGTGGCACAGCAGTGCGGGCGCAAAACCTCGACGGTTAAGGAACAGGATAACCTGGTTACCCGCCTGCAGATGCTGGCGCATCCGGGTTATTAACGCTGGTGCCAGCCCCGCCTGCACCTGCTGGCCTTTCAGATCCAGCACGTGCTGAATAGCCGGGCGGGCATTCCCCGCGCGGCGCGTCAGGCGCAGCATGTGGTATTTACGCTGGCGCACGTTGTGCAGCGTTTCAAGCGCTGGCGTGGCGGAGCCGAGAATAATAGGGATTTGCTCGCTGTGCGCGCGATATACCGCTAAGTCGCGAGCGTGGTAGCGCCAGCCTTCCTGCTGTTTATAGGAGCTGTCATGCTCTTCGTCGATGACGATGACGCCGAGATTTTTAAACGGCGTAAACAGGGACGATCGGGTGCCAATCACAATCGCCGCTTCGCCGTTTTTCGCCTTCAGCCAGGCGCTGAGGCGCTCGCTGTCGTTCAGGCCGGAGTGGAGCACCTCAACGGGCGCGTTAAAGCGTTCGCGAAAGCGGGCGATGGTTTGCGGCGTCAGGCCGATCTCCGGCACCATCACCAGCGCCTGTTTGCCCTGGGCGAGCACGTTTTCCAGCACGCTCAGATAGACTTCAGTCTTACCGGAGCCGGTGACGCCCGCCAGCAGCCAGGCGGAAAAGTGGTCCGAGGCGCTGTGGATCGCCCCCACGGCGGTGGCCTGCTCGGTGTTCAGGCGCAGGCGATCGCCCGAGACGGAAAAGCCGTCGCGCCAGTCGTAAAGGGCGGGCGCTTCGCTGGCCAGTTCGCTCAGCCCTTTCTTTCTTAATGCCTGCAGCGCGGCTTCGCTCACCTCAAGCTCGTCGACCTGATGCCGCCAGATTTTTCCCTGACGCAGCGCGGCCAGCGCCTGCTGCTGTTTCTGCGAACGCTTCAGGCTGTTGATGTCTACGGCCTGGCCCTGCTCGGTGGCAAACCAGTACCACATTGGCGCGTGACTGGCGCTTTTGCCCTGACGCAGCATAATCGGCAGGGCATGGAACAGGACGTCGCCCACCGGATGGTGATAATAATCCGCTGCCCATAACAGCAGCCGCCAGGTGCTGGTGGAGTACACCGGCTCGCAGTCCAGCACCTCCACGACCGATTTCAGCTCGTTGAGCGGCAGCTCGCTTTTATCGCTTACGGAAACCACGATGCCTACGCGCTGCTGTTTGCCAAACGGCACGGTCACGCGACAGCCCGCTTTGGCGCTCATGCTGTCGGGCAGCAGATAGTCAAAGGTGCGGGGAAGCGGAACGGGCAGGGCAACGTGAGCGACGGGCATCGAATCTTCCTGACTTGAAAAGTGGCGCGTTAGTATACACATTAGTGAAAGCGGCGTGCGGATCAGTTTGCATACGCTGGTCAAATTCTGTATGATTCGCCGCCTTTGGTGTATATTACGCCAAAGAAATTACATTCAACATCGCGTGGTGTCTGGCGTTAGGGCTGGAAGAGCGACGCGGCCTTAACTGAGGTTCTCCCATGAAAAAAGATATTCACCCGAAATACGAAATGATTACTGCAAACTGTTCTTGCGGTAACTCTATCCAGATCCGCTCCACCGTGGGTCACGATCTGAACCTGGACGTGTGCGGCAAATGCCACCCGTTCTACACTGGCAAGCAGCGTGATGTTGCAACCGGTGGCCGTGTTGACCGCTTCAACAAGCGTTTCAGCATCCCGGGCGCTAAATAAGTTTCCCGAAAAAAAGGCACCGCAAGGTGCCTTTTTTGTATCCGCTTATCAGTATTCCCACGTGTCCGGGTCGATACCCAGTTCACGCATGATCACCTTCGCCTCTTCCGGAATTTCATCACTGCGCTCTTTGCGCAGATCTTCATCGTTCGGCAACGGTTGACCGGTAAACGCGTGCAGGAACGCTTCGCACAGCAGTTCGCTGTTGGTTGCGTGACGCAGGTTGTTCACCTGACGACGCGTACGTTCATCGGTGAGGATCTTCAACACCTTCAGAGGAATGGAAACCGTAATTTTTTTTACTTGTTCACTCTTCTTACCGTGCTCAGCGTATGGGCTGATATATTCGCCGCTCCATTCAGCCATGAGATACCTTTAATCCTCTCAGTCATTAATCTAAAGGTGCAAAACCGCTAACCGCCCGTTTTGAACCGTAATCCTGCCTAGTTTACCGTAGAGCCGCTACCGTGGCACGGATATTGCCGCTTCAGCGTGCGCTAAAGCATATAATTTTAACGGCTATTTGCGCATTGCTCAATCTATACGCAAAGAAGTTTAGATGTCCAGATGTATTGACGTCCATACTGGCAATGTTTACTCTGGTGCCTGACTTTTCACCTAATTAGCCAGGAAGCCTTCACCATGACGCGTAAACAGGCCACCATCGCAGTGCGTAGCGGATTGAATGATGACGAGCAGTACGGCTGTGTTGTCCCGCCGATTCATCTTTCCAGTACCTATAATTTCACCGGATTTAATGAACCCCGCGCGCACGACTACTCGCGCCGTGGCAACCCTACGCGAGACGTTACCCAGCGCGCGCTGGCGGAACTGGAGGGCGGCGCGGGCGCGGTATTAACCAATACCGGCATGTCGGCCATCCATCTGGTGACGACGGTGTTCCTGAAGCCTGGCGATCTGCTGGTTGCCCCGCACGACTGTTACGGCGGCAGCTATCGCCTGTTTGACAGCCTGGCAAAACGCGGCTGCTACCGCGTGCTGTTTGTCGATCAAAATGACGACGCGGCGCTGAAACAGGCGCTGGCAGAGCGGCCGAAGCTGGTGCTGGTGGAAAGTCCAAGCAATCCTTTGCTGCGCGTTGTCGATATTGCGAAAATTTGTCAGCTCGCAAGGGATGCGGGAGCGATAAGTGTAGTGGATAATACATTCCTCAGTCCGGCCCTTCAGAACCCACTGGCACTGGGTGCAGATCTTGTATTGCATTCATGTACTAAATATCTGAACGGCCATTCTGACGTGGTGGCAGGCGTGGTGATTGCAAAAGATCCCGACGTTGTCACCGAACTGGCATGGTGGGCCAATAACATTGGCGTCACCGCGGGCGCCTTCGACAGCTATCTTCTGTTACGCGGCATCCGCACGCTGTCGCCGCGCATGGAAGTGGCGCAGCGTAATGCCCAGGCGATTGTTGATTTTCTGAAAACCCAGCCGCTGGTGAAGAAGCTCTATCACCCGTCGCTGCCGGAAAATCAGGGGCACGAGATTGCCGCGCGCCAGCAGAAGGGATTTGGCGCGATGTTAAGTTTTGAACTGGACGGTGACGAGCAGACGCTGCGTCGCTTCCTGAGCGGGCTGTCATTGTTTACGCTGGCGGAATCCTTAGGTGGGGTTGAAAGCTTGATCTCCCACGCCGCAACCATGACGCACGCCGGTATGGCACCGGAAGCCCGTGCCGCCGCCGGGATCTCTGAGACGCTGCTGCGTATCTCGACCGGTATTGAAGATTCTGAAGATTTAATTGCCGATCTGGAAAATGGCTTCCGGATCGCAGCCAAGGGGTAATCATGAGTGTGATAGCGCAGGCAGGGGCGAAGGGTCGTCAACTGCACAAGTTTGGTGGTAGTAGTCTTGCTGATGTGAAGTGTTACCTGCGCGTTGCGGGGATCATGACCGAGTATTCACAGCCGGGCGACATGATGGTTGTCTCCGCGGCGGGCAGCACCACCAACCAGTTGATTAGCTGGCTGAAACTGAGCCAGACCGATCGCCTTTCTGCGCATCAGGTGCAACAGTCTTTACGCCGCTACCAGAGCGAGCTGATTGCCGGCCTGCTGCCCGCAGACGTGGCGGACGGCCTCATCAGCGCCTTTACTCACGACCTTGAACGTCTGGCAGCATTGCTGGACGGCGGGGTTACCGACGCCGTTTACGCAGAAGTGGTGGGCCATGGTGAAGTGTGGTCCGCGCGCCTGATGGCCGCCGTTCTGCAGCATCTCGGCGTTGAGGCCGCCTGGCTTGACGCGCGTGATTTCCTGCGCGCCGAACGCGCCGCGCAGCCGCAGGTTGATGAAGGCTTGTCCTATCCGCTGCTGCAACAGCTGCTGGTGCAGCATCCGGGCAAACGCATTGTGGTCACCGGCTTCATCAGCCGCAGCAGCGCGGGCGAAACCGTGCTGCTGGGCCGTAACGGCTCTGACTACTCGGCAACGCAGATCGGCGCCCTGGCGGGCGTTTCGCGCGTCACCATCTGGAGCGACGTGGCCGGCGTTTACAGCGCGGACCCGCGTAAGGTGAAAGATGCCTGCCTGCTGCCGCTGCTGCGCCTCGACGAAGCCAGCGAGCTGGCGCGTCTGGCGGCACCGGTCCTGCATGCGCGTACGTTGCAGCCGGTTTCCGGCAGCGATATTGACCTGCAGCTGCGCTGTAGCTATACCCCGGATCAAGGCTCTACGCGCATTGAACGCGTGCTGGCCTCAGGGACCGGGGCGCGCATCGTCACCAGCCACGACGACATCTGCCTGATTGAGTTCCAGGTGCCGTCGGGCCAGGACTTTAAGCTGGCGCACAAAGATATCGATCTGATCCTCAAGCGTGCGCAGGTGCGTCCGCTGGCCGTTGGCGTTCACAATGACCGCCAGCTGCTGCAGTTCTGCTATACCGCGGAAGTGGCGGACAGCGCGCTGAAAATTCTGGATGAAGCGGGCCTGCCGGGCGAGCTTCGCCTGCGTCAGGGTCTGGCGCTGGTGGCGATGGTGGGCGCGGGCGTCACCCGTAATCCGCTGCACTGCCACCGTTTCTGGCAGCAGCTGAAAGGCCAGCCGGTCGAGTTTACCTGGCAGTCGGAAGAGGGCATCAGCCTGGTGGCCGTTCTGCGTAAGGGCCCAACCGAAAGCCTGATCCAGGGCCTGCACACCTCTCTGTTCCGCGCGGAAAAACGTATCGGCCTGGTACTGTTCGGCAAAGGCAATATCGGTTCCCGCTGGCTGGAGCTGTTTGCCCGCGAGCAGGAGACGCTCTCCGCCCGCACCGGTTTTGAATTTATTCTGGCCGGGGTGGTGGACAGCCGCCGCAGCCTGCTGAACTACGAAGGGCTGGACGCCAGCCGCGCGCTTGCCTTCTTTAATGATGAAGCGGTCGAGCAGGACGAAGAGTCCCTGTTCCTGTGGATGCGCGCGCACCCGTATGACGATCTGGTGGTGCTGGACGTCACCGCCAGCGAGCAGCTTGCCGATCAGTATTTAGATTTCGCCAGCCACGGCTTCCACGTGATCAGCGCGAACAAGCTGGCGGGGGCGAGCAGCACCGACAAATACCGTCAGATCCACGACGCGTTTGAAAAAACCGGCCGTCACTGGCTCTACAACGCCACCGTTGGCGCGGGGCTGCCGGTAAACCATACCGTGCGCGACCTGATTGAAAGCGGCGACAGCATTCTGGCGCTGAGCGGGATCTTCTCCGGCACGCTCTCCTGGCTGTTCCTGCAGTTTGACGGCACCGTACCGTTCACGGACCTGGTGGATCAGGCGTGGCAGCAGGGCTTAACCGAGCCCGATCCGCGCGTTGACCTCGCCGGTAAAGACGTGATGCGCAAGCTGGTGATCCTGGCGCGCGAGGCGGGCTACGACATTGAGCCGGGTCAGGTTCGCGTCGAGTCGCTGGTGCCTGCGGGCTGTGAGGAAGGGTCCGTGGATCATTTCTTTGAAAACGGTGACGAGCTGAACGAGCAGATGGTGCAGCGTCTGGAGGCCGCAAACGAGATGGGTCTGGTGCTGCGCTACGTGGCGCGTTTCGAGGCGAACGGAAAGGCGCGCGTCGGCGTTGAGGCGGTACGTCCTGAACACCCGCTGGCGGCGCTGCTGCCGTGCGATAACGTCTTTGCTATCGAAAGCCGCTGGTACCGCGATAACCCGCTGGTGATCCGCGGCCCGGGCGCGGGGCGCGACGTCACCGCCGGAGCCATTCAGTCCGACATCAACCGCCTGGCTAAGCTGCTGTAACGCCGTTGATCCCTTGAAATAAAAAAGCTCCGGCGAGCGAAGCCGGAGCAAATGGATCAAAACACTACTCGTTAAAGCAACTTCCACTGAGACCATTCACCCGTAAACTGCGGGTCGCCGGGTTCGTTGTCTTGCGTCCAGTAGTTAGCCACGTAGTTTTTACCCTTCCAGGACACTTTATCGCCCGTGTTGTAAATCTTGCTGGATTGCCACTGTGGATAATCGCCTGACGGAGTTGGCTCAGGAGTCGGTTCCGGGGTCGGTTCCGGAGTTGGCTCAGGAGTCGGCTCTGGCGTTGGCGTCGGTTCAACCGCATCCTCACCGAAGACGCTCAGGGTAAACTGTTTATTTGCCGATACGGCGCCATGAACATCGGTCACCAGCAGAGAAAACTGGAAATCTGCCTTGCTGACAACAACAGGCGCGGTGAAAGTGATTGTCGACGTGGTGGTGCTGCTGACGGAAATCCCGTTTGGCACCGTCCATTTGTAGGTCAGCGCATCGTTTTCGGCATCGCTTGAACCCGCTCCGCTTAAGCGCACGCGCGAGCCACCGATCACCTGCAGCTGAATATCGGCTACCGGCGCGGTATTCGCCTCCGGGTTGTTGTCAGGCAGATCGTCCTCAGGCACTTCGCCCGCCACGTTCACCCCATCAAAGTAGAAGGGTTTCATATCGATAACTTGTTCTACGATCGGGCAGCCCAGCCCCTCGCGTGCCGCGTTGACCAGCACGCCATTGTCCTGGTCGATAGTCCAGGTAAACAGCGCGCCAAGACCTTTTTCAGCCACATAACGCCCCTTCGCCCTGACGCTGCGCGGGGTTTCAATCGACATGAAGAGTTTAGAGTCTTTATTGTAGAGATAGTCGGCGTCGGCAACCTGGTCGGTATAAACGCTAAAGCCGTTGCGTCCTTTCTGATTCTCCAGATCGATATAGTTGTTGATCAGGTCGTACCATTCGGTACTGCCGCTTTCGAACGTCCCGGTGGTGGTGGCATCGCTGTCAGGCTGATAGGTGCCGCGCAGTGGGGAGAAGCTTTCCAGCTTCGCGTTTTGCGCGTTACGGGAATAGGCGGCATAACCCACGTTGATACGGTCTTTTGGGAAGCCTTTAGCAATCAGATAGTCAACGATGGTATCCACACCCCAGCCGCCTTCAACCAGCGCGTGCAGGTTGGTGTGATGGTCCAGCTGCGCGGCCCACGGTGTACCGAAGAAGTCATATGTCATCACGTTGATGCTGTAGAGACCGTTATTGAGCAGCGTTTTGACATCTGATTTTTCAAGAATGGCGACGACCGCCGAGCTGGCAATACTGATTTTAACGTCGCTGCGGTTAATGGCTTTGAGCTGTTTACTCAGCTCTGCCAGCAGCAGCGCGTAGTTAGGGCCATCTGAATCGCTGTAAGGGTTGTTGTTGCCCGCATTGCCCGGATACTCCCAGTCAATGTCGACTTCAGAAAACATAGGGAAACGGGTAAACAAGCTGGCAACGCTTTTCGCAAAGGTGGTGCGGCTGGCGGCCGTTTTCGACATGTTGTGGAAACCATTACTCATGGTCCAGCCACCGATACTCATGGAGAGCGTTAAGGTGTGGCCCACGGCTTTGGCTTTTGCCTGCAGATCGCGCAGACCGCCCACGATCCCCTTAACCGTTCCCTGCGTGGCTGTTTTTGGGTCCATCTCCACCCAGCCGGTGTCTTTCAGCCCCACATTGCGGCTGGTCTGGAAATCCCCCCACGGATCGAGGAAGGTTGCCTGGTCTTTCGATTTGCCAAGCGTGGTGGCCGCGCGGTTGATGGTTTCAGCTTTTTCACCCTGATCGCCGACAGTACCGAGGAAACCCAGAATGATTTTGTCGTAGGCGGTTGGGCTGACATTGGCCAGGTCGTAACCGCGGCCGCGATTCTCTGGGGTGTCATCACCGTCACTCTGGCGGCTGTCGTACTGCGACCAGTCAGTGTAATAGCCAAAGACCTTAGGTTTATTCGTTGTGTTGTACTTGTTATATACCGGTTTGGCGACTCGTGCCGAGGTATAGCTGTATTTAGAGGTGTCCCTGGAGGCATCAAACCCATCCGCTTTATAAGACGCTTCAGTCAGTGTATCGGTCTTAATCAATTTACTCGTGGCCATGTTAATTTCCTGTATGTGTTTTAAAAAGGACGTTCGTCGTATTGCGCTGTAATATTCCGAGCAGACGACATCCTTCGCAAATCATTCCACATCAAGAAAAATCATCATTCAAAGAAAAGATTTATGAGATTGAATACCTGCGTTAATGCTGTTCTCTATCATTTTTTATGATGACCATGAGTAACCATCATAAATCACGGTTAATGTAATGAGATATATAATGTATCAAGTT
>CAMKZP010000040.1 GCA_946477805.1 uncultured Enterobacter sp. | reverse complement strand
TCCTGATAATCAATGCGGGAAATTGAGCAGTTACGCAGGCGCAGACGGCGCTCAGCGTAGGCCGGTAAACCCAGAATAGTGCTCACCAGGCAACCCAGTGCGATACCGTGGCTCACCAGCAGCGGACGGCTCCCCGCCGGAAGCTTCAGGCATTCCGCCAGCGCGGCATGCATTCGCACGCTCAGCTCCTGCATCGATTCCCCTTCAGGAATACGGCCATCTTCGGTGCCGTTCACCAGCGTACGGCGCCAGCCCTCTTCCGTTTCCGTCAGCGTGTCGATGTGGCGTTTTTCCAGCACCCCCATGTCCAGCTCGCGAATGCGCGGCTCAAGGGTAACGTCGCAGCCGCAGGCATCGGCGATGATGCGCGCTGTCTGCTGTGTACGGCCGAGATCGCTGGAGATAACGTGCGTGATGCCCAGCGTTCTGGCGCGTTCAGCCACCTGCCACGCTTGCTGCACGCCCTTATCGGTAAGAGGACTGTCTGACTGGCCTTGAATACGTCGCTCGGCGTTCCACTGCGTTTCACCGTGGCGAACAAGGTAAACCTGTAACATGTTTTTTTCCGTTATACTGCGATGAGTTTTTTTGAATCGAGCTTAATTATGCACCATGTTGTCTCTGCTACCACTAATCCTGCCAAAATTCAGGCAATTCTAAGGGCATTTGAAGAGATCTTCGGCGAAGGATCCTGCCACATTGACGCCGTCGGCGTCGAGAGCGGCGTGCCGGAGCAGCCGTTCGGCAGTGAGGAAACGCGCGCTGGCGCACGAAATCGCGTGGCGAATGCCAAAGTAGCCGCCCCGGACGCGGACTTCTGGGTGGCGATTGAAGCCGGTATCGACGAGGGCGCGACCTTCAGCTGGGTGGTTATCGAAAGCCGCGAGCAGCGCGGTGAAGCGCGTTCGGCCACCCTGCCGCTGCCGGAGATTATTCTGGACAAAGTCCGCGAAGGGGAAGCCCTTGGGCCGGTGATGTCGCAGTACACCGGCATTGATGAGATTGGCCGTAAGGAAGGGGCGATTGGCGTCTTTACCGCAGGCAAGCTGACGCGCTCAAGCGTTTATCACCAGGCGGTGATCCTGGCGCTGAGCCCGTTCCATAATGCGATTTATCGTTAGGCGTTTTTCAACAACACCGCTTCAAGCCACTGGCGCAGCTCAACCGGCGCTGATTTCAGGCTGTTCGAGCCGCGCGTAATGGTCGCGATACCCGCGCCCAGCTCGTTCTTCAGCTCGCGCTGGCTCATCTCGCCGCGAAGCAACTCTTCGATAATTCGCACGCGCGTGCCCAGCGCCTCGCGCTCGTCTGGCGTGAGCATCAGCTGCAGCAGCGGGAGATGCAGATCGTTGTCATACGACTGGCGGAGCAGCTCCACAAAACGAAGCCACTCCTGATTGCGTTGTTCGGCCATCGCCGAGGAATACGGGGAATGCTGGGTCATGTTATGCTGCCTCTTGTACTCATTAGCGAGTACAGCATAACACAACCCGCGCCGATCAGTAACGTCTCTGCCACTCGGCGTCGCTCATCAGGGTATCTTTCTGCCCCATGAAATAGCGATAGTAGGCATCATACGCCAGCACGTTCTTCACGTATCCGCGCGTTTCCGAGAACGGGATACTTTCAACAAACGCCACCGCGTCGATGCGTCCCGCGCTGTTACCGAGCCAGGTGCGCACGCGCCCAGGGCCTGCGTTATACGCCGCCGAAGCGAAGATGCGGTTATCGCCAAACTGGTTGTAGACGTACTGCAGGTAGCTGGTGCCGATGTTGATATTGGTATCCGGATCCAGCAGCTGTGACGGGCTGCTGTAGCCCGGAATGTTGAACATCTTCACGGTATGCGTCGCCGTGCCCGGCATGATTTGCATCAGGCCGCTGGCCCCTACCGGCGAGCGCACTTTCGGGTTCCAGGCGCTCTCCTGACGCGCAATCGCCATCGCGTAGCTCTTCGGAATGTCTTTGCCGCTGGTGTAGCGTTCAAACAGATCTTTGTACGCCAGCGGGAAGCGCTCCTCGAGATGATCCCACAGCTTACCAGCGATGGTCGCCTGCACGCTCAGGTCCCACCAGCGGTTATCAAACGCATAGCGGGCCAGCTGGGCTTTTTCGTCCGTCGTGCGGCTGGTCACCAGGTTCGCCCATTCGCTGCGCGCGGTGTTATCGAGATTCCAGTACATCAGCTCGCGCACGCGCGCCATCTCCGGCCCCTGCGTCAGCGACGGGCTGGCGTTGGCGGGCGCTTTATCGATCTTCAGGGTGTATTCTTCCCCAAGACGCTGGGCCGCCACCATCGGGTAGAACCCGCGCTGCTGCATTAACGCGTGGAGGATCTCTTTGGCTTCGTCCTCGCGACCGCGCTCCAGCAGCAGATCGGCCTGCCAGTAGCGCCATTCGTCTTTCTCTTTGGCATCCATCGGCAGACGCGCCAGCCAGGTATTCAGCCCGTGGCGATCGCCCGTCCCCAGCGCCATACGCACGCGGCGCTCCACCAGCGAGGTGGAATTTGAGCGCATGATCGCATCGTCGCGCCAGCGAGCCTGTTCATCGTTCACATCGTTACCCATCAGCCGCCACGCCACGATGTCGCGCAGCTCCTGAGTTTGATCGTCATTGAGCTGCTGCGCCTGCACCAGCTGCGGGATCATCAGCCGCGCGTTTTCCACGTCGTCGCGCGCCACGCTGCTAAAGGCGACGGCCGCCATCTGGCGGGTAAAATCGGTCGCCCCGGTGCTGCGGGCAAAGGTCAGCACGCTGTTCGGATTGTTTGCCAGGCCGATAACCGCGGTTGAAATGGTCTGATAATCAGACGGCATCTGCCCTGCCAGCGCGGTCACCAGACGCGTGTTGCCAGCCTTCATCGCCAGGCGGATACGCTCAAGATAGGCCAGCGGATCCTGCTTGCCGGACGCGCGCCATGCGCCAAACAGCGAGTCACAGGCGTTAGGCTGGCTTTTGCCCGTCAGCCACAGATCTTTCGCTCCAGCCCAGGCCTCGTCCTGCTGTCCGGTGGCCCATTTGGCATAGTAGTAATTGCACTGCGCTTCCGTCGTGCCCGGCTTTTCCGGGCTAAACGCCAGCAGCCCGCGCCAGTCTTCGCGACGCGCCAGCTCGTTCACAAAACGCGACTGCAGACTTCGGGCAGGCGGCAACGTTGGGTTCGCCCGAATAAAATTGTTCACGGTAACGGTAGGTTGATTCATGAGATCGTCAGTAATCTGGCGATACTCGAGATACGGGTACAGCGGATAGTCCTTCAGCGTCGGCATCAGCGCCTGCACGGTATCCATCTGCCTGCTGTCCCACGCCTGTTTAATTTGGGCGTAGCGGTTGCGTTGTTCATCCAGTGAATCGGCATGCACCGCCTGGCTTACCGCCATTACGCATACGCTGGCAGCCAGCAGACGCCAGACCACCCGTTTGGCTTTTTCCACAAGCTCTTCCTCATTGTTTTTTCATCAATTGCAGCGTCTTGCCACGTCAAAGTCTACTCACTTATGCTAACCAGGCATCCTGCAACGCGCCACGTCATGAACACTTTTTTACCTTTCCTGCGCGTTTTAACACTCCCGACGTTCCCGGCTGGGATTAGGGCGTGAAAAAGGCTACACTTCGAGGCTGAATTCCATACTCATCACGATAAAAGAGGCGAAGTCCAACGTGGCTCAATTCGTTTATACCATGCATCGTGTCGGCAAAGTGGTTCCGCCGAAACGTCATATTCTTAAAAATATCTCGCTGAGCTTCTTCCCGGGCGCAAAAATTGGTGTTCTGGGTCTCAACGGTGCCGGTAAGTCCACCCTGCTGCGCATCATGGCCGGCATCGATACAGACATCGAAGGTGAAGCCCGTCCGCAGCCCGGCATCAAGATTGGCTACCTGCCGCAGGAGCCTCAGCTGAACCCGGAGCACACCGTTCGCGAATCCGTTGAAGAAGCGGTTTCCGAGGTGGTTAACGCGCTGAAAGGTCTGGATGAAGTGTACGCGAAGTACGCGGAGCCGGATGCGGACTTCGACAAGCTGGCCGCGCAGCAGGGTAAGTTTGAAGAGATCATTCAGGCCCACGACGGCCATAACCTGAACGTGCAGCTGGAGCGCGCGGCGGACGCCCTGCGCCTGCCGGACTGGGATGCCAAAGTTGAGAAGCTCTCCGGGGGTGAACGTCGCCGCGTCGCGCTGTGCCGCCTGCTGCTGGAAAAACCAGACATGCTGCTGCTCGACGAACCAACGAACCACCTGGATGCAGAATCTGTCGCCTGGCTGGAACGCTTCCTGCACGATTTCGAAGGCACCGTTGTGGCAATTACCCACGACCGTTACTTCCTCGACAACGTGGCGGGCTGGATCCTCGAGCTGGACCGCGGGGAAGGTATTCCGTGGGAAGGTAACTACTCTTCCTGGCTGGAGCAGAAAGATCAGCGCCTGGCGCAGGAAGCCTCTCAGGAAGCCGCTCGTCGTAAGTCGATTGAGAAAGAGCTGGAGTGGGTGCGTCAGGGCGCGAAGGGTCGTCAGTCCAAGGGCAAGGCCCGTCTGGCACGCTTCGAGGAGCTGAACAACACCGAATACCAGAAACGTAACGAAACCAACGAACTGTTTATTCCACCTGGAGCACGTCTGGGGGATAAAGTGGTTGAAGTCAGCAACTTGCGCAAGTCATACGGCGACCGCCTGCTGATCGACGACCTGAGCTTCTCCGTACCGAAAGGGGCTATCGTCGGGATTATCGGCCCGAACGGCGCGGGTAAATCGACCCTGTTCCGCATGATGTCCGGTCAGGAACAGCCTGACAGCGGCTCTATCACCCTGGGTGAGACCGTGAAGCTGGCCTCCGTTGACCAGTTCCGCGACGCGATGGATAACAGCAAAACCGTGTGGGAAGAAGTGTCCGGCGGTCTGGATATCATGCGTATCGGCAACACCGAGATGCCAAGCCGCGCCTACGTCGGCCGCTTTAACTTCAAAGGCACCGACCAGGGCAAACGCGTGGGCGAGCTGTCCGGCGGTGAGCGCGGTCGTCTGCACCTGGCGAAGCTGCTGCAGGTTGGCGGTAACGTACTGCTGCTCGATGAACCGACCAACGACCTGGATATCGAAACCCTGCGCGCGCTGGAAAACGCCCTGCTGGAGTTCCCGGGCTGCGCGATGGTTATCTCGCACGACCGCTGGTTCCTTGACCGTATCGCGACCCACATCCTGGACTACCAGGACGAAGGTAAAGTGGAGTTCTTCGAAGGTAACTTCACCGAATACGAAGAGTACAAAAAACGCACGCTGGGCGCAGACGCGCTGGAGCCGAAGCGTATTAAGTACAAGCGTATCTCTAAGTAAAAGCAAAACGGCAACGCTTGTTGCCGTTTTCAGTGTTTGTCCCCTCTCCCGCTGGGAGAGGGCATCAGGCCACACAATTTCACCCGCCAACGTAATACCGCTTCACCTCTTCAAACTGCATGGCAAACTCGATATAGCTCATCAGCGCCGGTGAGTTCAGCTTTCTGCTCGGATAGGCCAGCCACAGATCGTTTCCCTCCACGTTCCACTCCGGCAGCACCTGCACCAGCGCCCCCTTTTCGACCTTATCTTCCAGCAGAAATGCGGGCAGCAGCGTTATACCGGCTCCGGCAACGGCACATTCTCGGGCGTACACCAGGTTATCCGTCATATGCGCGTTATCCGGCAGGTAGCGGTAATCCTCATTCTCGCTTCGCAGAAGCCACTCCGACCACGCCCTGTGCGTAATGCAGCGGTGGTCCACCAGCTGGCGGGGATGAACTAAAGGCTCCCGCCGCGCAAGGTAGTCCGGCGAGGCCAGCATGTAGCGCGGACAGTGCCCGATCATGCGGCCAATCAGGGAGGAGTCCTGCGGCTTGCCGGTGCGCAGCGCCACGTCGAAGCCGGACTCAACCAGATCCACCACGTCGTCAGAGATCGACACATCGAGCGATACGTCGGGATAGCGATGCTGAAACTCAGCGTTCAGATGCGCCAGCAGCGTCGCGCCAATCCCCGCCGGGCAGGTGATGCGCAGCCGTCCGCTGGGGTTCTCGCGCAGGCGCTGAATGGCGTACTCGGCCCGCTCGCTGGCCGCCAGCATCTCGCGGCAGTGCACCAGATAGTGCTCGCCCGCAAACGTCAGGTTCAGTCTGCGCGTGGTGCGGTTAAGCAGGCGGATCCCCACCTGCTGCTCAAGCTGGCTGATGCGCTGGCTGACGCTGGATTTCGGCAGTTCGGCCTTCTGCGCTGCAGCGGTAAAGCTGCCCAACTCCGCCACCAGCGCAAACAGCGCCATATCCTGAAGCTGTTTAAACATGATTGTTCATCCTGTACGAACGCTGCGTTCTTGATTGTCCATCTTATCATGCAGCTGGCCGCTTAATAGACTAGCCTCAACAAAACGCCTGCCATTGAGGAGCACACCATGTCTGTTAAAGCCATTGCCGTTAACCCCGCTAACCCGTCAGCTTTTATAGAAATCACCCCGCCGATGCCGCAGCCCGGCGAGCACGATCTGCTGGTCGAGGTGAAAGCCATTTCCATCAATCCCGTTGATACCAAAGTCCATGCGAGCATCGTTAAAAACGGCCTGAACGATCCGCGCATTCTCGGGTGGGATGCCAGCGGAATTGTTAAAGCGGTAGGGTCGAGCGTCACCGGCTTCAAGCCGGGCGACGAAGTGTGGTACGCGGGGGATATCACCCGCTCGGGCAGTAATACCACACACCAGCTGATTGATGCGCGCATTGTCGGGCACAAGCCGGCACGCCTCAGCTGGGCCGCCGCGGCCGCACTGCCCCTGACCGCGCTCACCGCCTGGGAAGGTTTGTTCGAGCGGCTGAATATTAAGGATGCCGGTTCGGATAAAACGCTGCTGATCGTGGGCGGTGCCGGGGGCGTCGGATCGCTGGCGATCCCGTTTGCGAAGCACAACAGCAAGGTCACCGTGATCGCTACCGCCTCGCGGGAAGACTCGGCCCGGTGGTGTCGCGATCGCGGTGCGGATCGCGTGGTGAACTATCGCGATCTGAAAGGCGAGCTGGCAAAACAGGGCATCACCTTTGTGGATTATATTTTCATCCTCAACGATACCGACGGGCACTGGGACGCGGTCAGCGAACTCATTGCGCCGCAGGGGCATATCTGTTCCATCGTTGAGAATGAACATCCGCTGGATCAGGATAAGCTCAAATCCAAATCCGCCGCGCTGCACTGGGAGTTTATGTACACCCGCAGCATGTACCAGACGGCGGATATGGCACGTCAGGGGGAGATCTTAAATGAGGTCGCGAAGCTGGTGGATAACGGCGTGGTGGAAAGCTCGCTCAGCGAAACGCTGCACGGGCTAAGCGTGGAAAGCATTACCGAGGCGCACCGCAAAGTGCTGGAGGGGCATATGCGCGGGAAGGTGGTGGTTGCGTTTTGAGTGAGTTGTTACCCCTCACCCCACAGGGGAGAGGGGATCGCACGAAACCGTCTTTTCACCCTCGTCTGGTGGAGAGAGAGTTAGGCTGAGGGGCTCTACCCCTGCTCCCCCATCATCTCCTTCACCAGCTCGACGCAGCGCAGGAAACGGGAGTCGTAGTCAGACTCCTCCACGTGGACAAACTCAACGTTATTCTCGTTCAGCATCTCCACCAGCATCGACTGGAACTCTTTTCTGTTAACGGAGCTGCCGAGGCTGCGCATGCCGTCGGCCACCCACGGGGTATTGTTTTCCAGCAGAATCACCAGGTCGAAGCGGTATTCGTCAATCAGCGCCTGCACGAATGGGTGCTCGCGCCCTTCGTACTTTTTACAGAACGCCTGCGTGGTGACGAAATCGGTGTCGATAAACGCCACCTTGTTGGCATATTTCACCGCAAAATCAATGTACTGAGCGTGGCCGAGCGCGATTTTATCGTAATCGGAATACTGCAGCGCCATCTCATCACCGCCCAGGTGGGACAGGACGTAATCACGGCCGTACTCCCACGCGCTGGTGGTATTGAAAATATTAGCCAGCTTGTTGACCAGCGTGGATTTCCCGCTCGACTCCCCGCCCAGAATGGCCACCGTGCGCACAAAGAACGGCTTCACTTCGGTGGGGATGTAATCCCAGTAGCGGAACGGGTTTTCGCGGATCTGCCCCCCGCTGATGTTCATAAACGTCCGCTTCGGATCGATAAGCACCGTCTCAATGCCGAGATGCTCGCGGAACTGCGGCGCGTCGGACTCCTCAGAGGTGTAGATCCAGTTCGGAGCGATGCCCTTCTCTTCCATAAAGGTTTTAACGCCGTTGCTCCACACGTCCCAGCCGTGCGGATACGGCTCCATGCCCTCTTCGTTAAAGGCATGAATACGAATGTTTTTCTGGTACTTAAACGTCTGAAGCAGCCAGCGCAGGCGGTCTGAGACCGTCGGCTGCTGGGACATAGCGCTGTCCTCAAACAGCTGGCGATCGCGCGTTTCGTCGTAGCCCATGATGATATGCAGTTCGTCCACCTGGCTACAGGCGCGCTGGATCAGATAGATATGGCCGGTGTGCAGCGGGTAAAACTTGCCAAACACCACGCCGATGCTCTTTTGCAGCCGCGGGAATTCCAGCCCCAGAAAGCGGTGCAGCGCTTCCAGCTTCTGCGCGCTGGGGCTTTTGATTTTGGCGTTCAGCAGCTGGCTCAGGTAGCCTTTCGTCATGCCGCTGGCGTCCGCCACCTGCTGCAGCGTGCAGCCCTTCTGGCGGATTGCGGTCTTGAGATAGTCAAATGATGACATAAATTACGGTGCCTCCTGCAAAATCAAATTTACGTAATTATAAGTCGTCAAAGACATTTAACGCATCTGCGAGTTTCTTCACGCCAAAAACCTTCATCCCTTCGGGGATCTTTTTCGGCACGTTAGCGGCAGGCACAATGGCGCGACGGAAACCGTGTTTCGCCGCTTCGGAGATACGCTCCTGGCCGCTCGGCACCGGGCGGATCTCTCCGGCCAGGCCCACCTCGCCAAAGACCACCAGATCCTGTGGCAGCGGCCTGTCGCGCAGGCTGGAGACCATCGCCAGCAGCAGCGCCAGGTCCGCACTGGTTTCCGACACCTTCACGCCGCCCACCACGTTGACGAATACGTCCTGATCCGCCATCTGCAGGCCGCCGTGACGGTGCAGCACCGCCAGCAGGATCGCCAGGCGGTTCTGTTCCAGACCGACCGCCACGCGCCGCGGATTGCCCATCATTGAGACATCTACCAGCGCCTGAATTTCAACCAGCAGCGGACGCGTTCCTTCCCACAGCACCATCACCGAGCTGCCGGAGGTGACTTCATCCCCGCGGCTCAGGAAGATGGCCGACGGGTTGCTGACTTCGCGCAGCCCCTGCTCGGTCATGGCAAAAACGCCCAGCTCGTTCACCGCGCCAAAGCGGTTCTTGTGGCTGCGCAGGGTGCGGAAGCGGGAATCCGCATCGCCGTCGAGCATCACGGAGCAGTCGATACAGTGTTCGAGCACCTTCGGCCCGGCCAGCGAGCCGTCTTTGGTGACGTGGCCGACCATCACAATCGCCACGCCGCGCGTTTTGGCAAAACGCGTCAGGTAGGCGGCCGTCTCACGCACCTGCGCCACGCTGCCCGGCGAGGACTGAATGTCCGCCATGTGCATCACCTGGATGGAGTCGATCACCATCAGCTTCGGCTGCTCTTCTTCAGCAATCATGCAGATCTGCTCGATGCTGGTTTCCGAAAGCATATTCAGGTTACCGGTCGGCAGGCCCAGACGGTGGGCGCGCATCGCCACCTGCTGAAGCGACTCTTCACCCGTGACGTAGAGGGTTTTCATCTGTTCGGCAAGCTTGCAGAGCGTTTGCAGCAGCAGGGTCGATTTACCCGCGCCCGGGTTACCGCCAATCAGAATGGCGCTGCCCGGCACCACGCCGCCGCCGAGCACGCGGTCGAACTCTTTGAACCCGGTGGAGAAGCGCGGCAGCTCTTCCAGGCTGATGTCCGAAAGCTTTTGCACTTTCGACACCCCGGCGTTGCCCGCGTAGCCGCTCAGGCGCTCGTTGCGGGCCACGCTCGGCGAAGCCGCCACACCGCGCACTTCGGTGATGGTGTTCCAGGCATGACAGGCGCTGCACTGCCCCTGCCAGCGCGGATAATCCGCACCGCATTCATTACAGACAAATGCGCGTTTTGGAGCTTTCGCCACGGTTTACCTCGTTATTTCTGATTAATGCTGCCGGAGAGAATGCAGAACACCCCCATCAGGTCGGCATGACGAATAGTGACTTCCGTCTTTTCATTTACCTTAGGCTTGGCATGATAGGCAATGCCAAGACCGGCGGCTTTGATCATCGGCAGATCGTTGGCACCGTCGCCGATGGCAACGGTCTGCTCGACGGGAATGTCATATTTTTCCGCCAGCCGGGTCAGCGTGTTGGCTTTATACTGCGCATCCACGATGTCACCGATCACCTGGCCGGTCAGCTTGCCGTCCATAATTTCCAGCTCGTTCGCCACCACGGTGGTCAGACGCAGCCTGTCGCGCAGGTAATCGGCAAAGAAGGTGAACCCGCCGGAGGCGATCGCCACTTTCCAGCCGAGCGTCTCCAGCTTCAGCACCAGCTGCGTCAGCCCCGGCATCAGCGGCAGTTCATCACGCACCTGGCGCAGAATGTTGGCATCGGCCCCTTTGAGCGTCGCCACGCGCTGCCTCAGGCTGGCGGTGAAGTCCAGCTCGCCGCGCATCGCCCGCTCGGTGACTTCCGCCACCAGCTCGCCGCTGCCCGCCAGTTTGGCGATTTCGTCGATGCATTCGATCTGGATGGCGGTAGAATCCATGTCCATCACCAGCAGGCCCGGCGTTTTCAGGTGCGGGATTTTACCGAGCGGGGCCACGTCCAGCCCGGCGTCGTGCGCCAGACGCGTCGCGCGCTGCGTCAGGGAACCCGCCAGGCGAATGACCTGATAATCTTCCACGCACCAGGCCGCCACAATGACCATCGCCGCGCCCAGTTTGGTTTGATATTGCGTCAGGCGTTGCTTATCCAGGCCGCGTCCGTACAGCAGCCAGCCGCTACGGCCAGCGTGGTAATCCAGAGGCATCACCTCATCACCACTTAAAGAGAGCGGCAATCCTGGCCATAAAGAGACATCCGTTGGCAGGTCGCACCAGGTAATGTTCGGCATTGAAGCTCCTGTGAATTCGTTCGCGCCGGAAGGTTCCAGAGGGAAAATAACGCATGAGGCTACCCTGTAACCATCACTTCTGGCAACATTAAGCCGTAAATTTTCAGCAGGTGGAATATGGCTCGCGCAAAACTGAAATTCCGGCTTCATCGCGCCGTGATTGTCCTCTCCTGTCTCGCGCTATTGGTCGCGCTGATGCAAGGGGCATCCTGGTTTAGCCAGAATCATCAACGACAACGTAACCCTCAGTTTGAAGAGCTGGCCCGCACGCTGGCGCGTCAGGTGACGCTGAACGTCGCCCCGTCCATGCGTAACGAAACCCCGGACGACAAGCGGATAGCCCAGGTGTTACGCCAGTTAACGGAGAACAGCCGTATTCTGGATGCTGGCGTCTACGACGAGCAGGGCGACCTCATCGCCCGCGCGGGTGAGCACGTTGACGTGCGCGACAGGCTGGCGCTGGACGGCAAAAAAGCCGGAGGCTATTTCAACCAGCAGATTGTCGAACCTATTCAGGGCAAGAATGGTCCGCTGGGCTATCTGCGCCTGACGCTCGACACGCACACCCTGCCAACCGAAGCCAAACAGGTGGATAACACGACCAACATTCTGCGCCTGATGCTGCTGCTCTCGCTGGCGATAGGCGTTGTCCTGGCGCGCACCCTGCTGCAGGGCAAACGTACCCGCTGGCAGCAGTCACCGTTCCTGCTCACCGCCAGCAGGTCGGTTCCAGAAGACGAAGAGAGCGAGAAGAAAGAATAGTGATAAAGTAGGCAAACGATTCGGAAAAGGAACTTTGCCATGACGACGTTACGCCTGCTTATCTCTGACTCTTACGATCCCTGGTTTAATCTCGCGGTGGAAGAGTGCATCTTCCGCCAGATGCCCGCCACGCAGCGCGTTCTGTTCCTCTGGCGCAACGCCGATACGGTAGTGATTGGCCGCGCGCAAAACCCGTGGAAAGAGTGCAACACCCGGCGCATGGAAGAGGACAACGTCCGCCTGGCGCGACGAAGCAGCGGCGGCGGCGCGGTGTTTCACGATCTCGGCAATACCTGCTTTACCTTTATGGCGGGCAAGCCGGAGTACGACAAAACCATCTCCACCTCGATTGTGCTCTCCGCGCTCAATGCTCTCGGCGTGACGGCGGAGGCCTCAGGCCGTAATGACCTGGTGGTGAAAACCCCTGACGGCGATCGGAAAGTTTCCGGATCTGCCTACCGTGAAACGATGGATCGCGGGTTCCACCACGGCACGCTGCTGCTGAATGCCGACCTGAGCCGCCTGGCGAACTACCTGAACCCGGACAAGAAAAAGCTGCAGGCCAAGGGGATTACCTCCGTGCGCGGCCGCGTGGCGAACCTGGTCGAGCTGCTGCCAGGCATCACGCACGAGCAGATCTGTCATGCCGTGAGCGAGGCCTTCTTTGCTCACTATGGCGAGCGGGTGGAAGCGGAAATTATCTCCCCAAATAAAACGCCGGACCTGCCCAACTTCGCAGAGACGTTTGCCCGCCAGAGCAGCTGGGAGTGGAACTTCGGCCAGGCGCCTGCCTTCTCGCACCTGCTGGACGAACGCTTTACCTGGGGCGGCGTGGAGCTGCATTTTGACGTGGAGAAAGGCCATATCACCCGCACGCAGGTATTTACGGACAGCCTGAACCCGGCGCCGCTTGAGGCGCTGGCGGCACGTTTGCAGGGCTGCCTGTACCGGGCGGATATGCTGCAGCAGGCGTGCGACGCGCTGATCGGTGATTTTCCGGAGCAGGAAAAAGAGTTACGGGAACTGTCGGCGTGGATTGCGCTGGCGGTGCGCTAAGTGCGGTCTGACGCTCTTACTCCCGGCCCTCTCCCACAGGGAGAGGGTGGGAAAAATAATTACTCGTTATCGCCCAGCAGAACGGATTCCAGCGCGATTTTAATCATATCGTTGAAGGTGGTCTGACGCTCAGCGGCAGTGGTCTGCTCGTGAGTGCGGATATGATCGGAAACGGTGCAGATGGTCAGCGCTTTCGCACCGAACTCAGCCGCTACGCCATAAATGCCGGCCGCTTCCATTTCCACGCCCAGAATGCCGT
>CAMKZP010000039.1 GCA_946477805.1 uncultured Enterobacter sp. | reverse complement strand
CGGCAGCGTCAGATGTGTATAAGAGACAGGTCATGCCGTTATCAAGGCGGATAGCCTGATACTGGCGAGTATCTTTTTCGCTCTTACGGATAGTTTCCTGAACGGGCTGCCAACCGGGATCTGCCTGAGTGATAGGAGCCCAAAGGGCGACAAACAAAACAAACGCTTTAAACAAGGTGCTGCCTGGCATTACGACCTCTTTATCACGGCTACATCATTAACAAAGTGCGTGCTGGACGGGCCAGCATCTCTTTCTGGTTGTACATCAGTCCGTGATAAGAGGTGCATCATAAATGAACCCCTATGGCTGTGCAATTTTTATACAGCACTCAGGACTGATTAAATTTGAACAGCGGTAACAGGTAGCGCTGGGCCTCTTCCGTGATAGTTTCAAAGTACTCTGGCTCCAGCGTGCGCCACAGGCGCTGGTACCAGACATCCTCACCTTCACCGCGTACCATCATGTTTCCCTCATAGGCCTGCAAAAACTTACTGCGCGCTTTTTGCAGCGAAGCCTCGTCCGTTAACATGGCATCATTCTCTGCGTCGTAACAGGCTTTTATCCATGCCCCACCACTTTCAGGGAGGAGCAGCAGAGGTTTATTCATTCCCTGTCGATAGCCTTCAATATAAAGCGCCAGCCAGGATAAGGCCTGCTCAGCCTCCATCGGCGGGAAGCGCCATTCTCCATCCTTACGCACAAATAACCGGCTTTCGCCCTGGTTACCGCCAGCACTGTAGACAAGATGTTCAAGCCAGAGTTGCAAACCCTGTGCAACGCTCAGCATTGATGGCCGCCAGCGCAGCAGCCCGTCAGGCTGGACCTGGGTCAACCAGCCCGTCAGCTGTACGTCATTACAGGTAAGATCGATTTCAATGCTCTTACCGGGCTGACGGCACTCAATCACACGGTCGGCCAGCGTTTTCATCTCCTGGCACTGCGTGTCCCAGACGATTTCACCGAAAGCGCCGTAAGGTAATAGCCCTGAGGCCTTATAGCGGCGGAATAGCTTAACGGCGTCTTCCTGGTCGACTAACGCATTCAAAAGCTGCGTATTGAGCTTGTACCGCTCCAGCCCATCAAGAACAAAGGGTTCAGCGTCTGGAATTTCGCTCTCTTCAGAGCGGAAGTTGACGTGTAACCGCTGCTGGAAAAATGCCCGTACCGGGTGTGCCCAAAACCGCTGCAGCTGTTCGAAAGTCAGGGTTTCAATTGGCCGCGCGTCGAGCTCCTGAATGAAATCAGAGTGCGCCCTTCCCTCCTGCTTCACCGCGGGTAGCCATTCGCGGGCGTAGCTTTGATGTTCATTTGCAGCATAGTTCACCGGGTCAAACGGCATACGGCTATGACAGCAGGTGATATGCGCCTTCACGCGCCGTTCGCTTTCGTCGCAGTTACGTTCTTCATCTCCCGGCAGACAGTGGCTTTGCCCGATATAGTCCACCAGTTCTTGCACCAGCACCGAAGGAAAGCGTTCGCTGTTGTCCTGAATCGAGCGCCCGATGTAGCTGATATAAAGCTTGCTCTGCGCGGAGATAAGCGCCTCCAGGAAGAGGTAACGGTCATCATCGCGACGACTACGATCGCCCCGCTTTGGCTGTGGGCTCATGAGATCAAAACCTAACGGTGCCAGCGCTCGCGGGTAAACGCCGTCATTCATTCCAAGCAGGCACACCACTTTGAAAGGGATAGAGCGCATGGGCATCAGGGTGCAAATATTGATCGGCCCGGCAAGGAAGCGCTGGCTGATACGTTCCTGATCGAGACGCTGTGTCAGCTCATCGCGCAGGAGCGTCAAAGGAACCGCCTCAGCGTAGTGCGAGTTTACGCCCTCATCGACAATGGCCTGCCACTGCTTTTCAATAAGCGCCATTGCGGCTTCGGTCTCGCTGTCCGGCAAGAAGAAGTCGTTGAGCATTTCACGGCATACCGGCAGCCATGCCTCAAGCGGACGCGGCTGCATAAGCGCTTGCCGCCAGTGGTTGAGCTGCATCAGCAGTGAGGACAGATGGCCGACCAGCTCCGCAATTAACCCGCTGGATTCGTCATAGGGTAATACCTCATTCCACTCGCCCTGGCTGCTCTCCATGGCGTAGCCGAGCAGCATGCGCGTCAGGCCAAACCGCCAGGTATGCTGGCCCGTAGGCGGCAGCTCGAATTCCTGGACGTTATCGTCATCAATTCCCCAGCGAACGCCAGATTCATTGACCCACTGGCGAAGATAGCGAAGCCCCTCTTCGTTGATGTCAAACCGAGCTGCCAGCACGGGGACATCCAGCAGCGCCAGCACGTCCTCAGAGACAAACCGGCTGTCCGGCAGGGACAGAAGGGAAACGAAGGCCTGCAGCGCCGGATGCGACTGGCGAGCACGACGGTCAGAAATGGCGTAAGGCAGATAGCGCTCTCCCGTCGCGCTACCGAAAACGGCCTGAATAAACGGGCTGTAGCTGTCGATGTCCGCCACCATCACCACGATATCGCGCGGCGTCAGGGAGGGGTCGTCCTGCAGCATGGCCAGCAAGCGGTCATGCAGGACCTCAACTTCACGCTGTGGGCTATGGCAAACGTGGATACTGATACTGCGGTCATCTGGCGCCAGTTTTCGCTTTTTATCGCTACGGGCAAACTCTTCGGCTGTGACGCCGGCAACAGCGCGGTTTTCCAGCTCCAGAATGTCCAGCTGAACGTTGTGCAGGAGGCTGTCCGGCGTAATATCGACAAACGCATCCACGTCCCCTTCGCCTGAGGAGGTGATATCAGAGAGCATGTGGATGTAATCGCGCCCCAGCTTGCCCCAGGAGGCGAGCAGCGGGTTCGGCAGATTTTGAATACCCTCTTCATCAAAAAGCTGTGCGGCGGTGTCACTGTCTTTGAACAGCGGGACCGAGCGCGCTTCAAACAGGCGCGTTCTCTGGCGAGTCACCAGCCGCGAAAGCCAACGCGCATCCTGAATATCCCCCCAGTAATGCCGACACGGGTTGGTAAAAAGGATGTGAATATCAATATGTTTGCCCAGCGCTTCCAGCGCTCTTAGATAGACGGGCGGCAGGGCAGAAATCCCACAGATAAACACGCGCGACGGCAGCCTCTCCGGGCGCGCTGAGGCGTTTTCAAGTATCGAAATGAACCGATCGTAGAGGTTCGCACGGTGCCACTTCGGCTGTCCCAGTTTCTCCGTATGCTCAACCAGCGCCTTCCACAGCGGGGCCTGCCAGATTTGCGCCTCGGGCAAGCCGTCTATTAACTCGCCGGCTTCCCAGCGAATTAACCACTCGGAACGGTAAACCAGGTACTGGTCATAGAGGTCGGCGGTGCGGGACGCCAGCTGGAACAGCTTACGCTTGTCGGTGTCGTCGTTGAGATAGTGGCGCAACATGGTGAACTCATCGCGCGTCAGCATCTCAGGGAGCAGCGCCATCAGCTTCCAGCTCATGCTCTGCTTGTTAAATGCGCTCTGCTCAGGAATGTCGGGCAGCACGCGCACAAACATCTCCCAGATAAAGCTCGCGGGCAGGGGGAATTCAATGTTTGCCGCAATGCCAAATTTCTTCGAAAGCGACATTTGCAGCCACTGCGCCATACCGGTGCTCTGCACCAGCACCATTTCCGGCTCAAAAGGATCGTCGAGACGCTCGCGTTCAACGATAAATTCCATCAGTGCCTCCAGCACATCCAGACGATTTGAGTGGTAGACCCTTAACATAGACTAGACGCTCCCGACTACTGGCTAACCGGGCAATGCAGACGCGTCATCTCGCCGCGTCGCCCCAGAGGAGAAATAAGTGTAACCGTGATGCTGACACATCCGGACTGTGTTGTCTGCACCCGGCTGGTCTGCCAGCCTGCTGGTAGCGCAAATGCTGATAGCTGAGACAGGCTCCATGCGTTGTGCCAGAGCTGGCGATACTGGTTCAAGGCCACATATCTTGCTGCCAGCGCGCGATGGTATCCGGACAGTGCAGTGACGACCACCACCAGAAGCATCATCGCAAGTAAGACTTCAACCATGCTAAATCCTTTTTGTCTGTTCAGGGCAGCCGACATAACGCACTTTCCTTAAGCGGGCAGAAATCACTCCAGCCGTGGGGAGAAAAGCGCACCCGCCCTTCCGCAATCTCTCCCCCTCGCCACAGGGTCAGATCGTTATCACCGGCAATCAGCAAAACGCGATCCTCGCTCAGCACCCGCAAACAGACCCGCAGAGACTGCCTCTGTTTGCACTGCTGCTCAGGCTGTAATAACCAGCGTTGCATGCGGCCCCACTCCAGCAAGGACTGCACGTCAGCCTGCCGTCGAAGGGAGACGCTCTCGCCGTTGACCAGCGAGCGGAACGACTCAAGCTGCTGATTCAGACCTGTGAGGATCAACGTACCGAGCACCAGCAACAGCAGGACTAAAGCCAGTGACGACATTCCCCGCTGTCGATTCACAGATTGTACCCCGTGACGGCATAGCGGGCTGAACAGGAGGTGGCGCGTTCGCCTTTGCGCACCGCTGTTATTTCAATATTTAGCTCGGGCGCAAAGCCCGGCTTAGCCTCTTTTCCCACGAAAAACTGCTGGATCACGAGCCTGTCCGGGTCAGTGAGTTTTTCCCAGCCCTTTCCTTCGCAGGAGGTCGCGCCTCGCTGCGTCTCCAGTGAGCCAGATTCGAGACGGAACCCCACGCTGTCGTTCTCTGAAACGGAGGTATCCCAGCTTCCGTTGCTGTTGGCATCCCAGCGCACTAACACGCACTGCCCTTGACGGCCGATAATCAGGCCTTGCCCCTGGCAGTTCCCGGCGCAGTAACCCGCTCTCTGTAGCTGCTTACCGATGGCGAACAGGCGCTGCCAGACCTCCTCCTTCAGCTCCTGTTGGCCATATTGCATCAACACTGCGCGTTGTAGTCCGGGTAAAAAACGCGATGTGCTAAGTAGCAGAATACTGCTTATCGCCATCGCAATAACCACTTCCGTCAATGAGAAACCGTGCTGGTTCACCGGCATGTTCCTGCTCCTGCGGTATTGCACATTCTGATACGCCCTCCGTTTGAAACGATCACCAGCCACTCTCCCGCTCGGCTGTTCAGCCGTATCCGCCCGGCCCATGCCGTATCCCTGAGTCCATAAAACCCCAGCGAGGGGGTAATCTCACCGATCTCAACTTCCGGCCACAGCGGCTTCATCACGAAGGGCCCGCCGCTTTCGCAGGCCGGTACCACAGAACTCAGCAAACACGCTTTTGTACCGTCCCGTCGGAGAGTGATGGCGTGATCGCGGTTGTGGCGATTTGCGTCGTTGCGCAGAAAGGCCAGGAAATCACGCACCTGGCTGGCGGTTTGCCAGAGCCGCTGACGCTGTTGCCAGCTGTCCCAGCCATACAGGCCCGTAGCGCTCACAATCACGGTCAGTGAAATGGCGACAAGGGTTTCGATTAACGTAAAGCCGTTCTCTTTTTTCATGGCGGGAGTGTGACGAAAAACCGGTGACGCTGCGAGGTGGCGTTCAGGGGTTTACGAGCCGTTATCCAGAGAATGTTACCCGTTGCAGTGCGTTACATTTTCTCTGGAAAACGGCTCGTAAAATTAAACCAGGGCGAAAAAAAACCGGCGCTAAAAAGCACCGGTTGTGTGAGTATTTGCCGTATCAGATAGCAACAGGCGCTTTGATACCAGGATGCGGGTCGTACCCTTCAATCTCAAAATCGTCGAAGCGATAGTCAAAGATCGAGTCTGGTTTACGTTTGATAACCAGCTTCGGCAGCACGCGCGGCTCACGGGTCAGCTGAAGGTGCGTCTGTTCCATGTGGTTGCTGTAAAGATGGGTATCACCACCGGTCCAGACAAAATCACCCACTTCCAGGTCGCACTGCTGCGCCATCATATGCACCAGCAGCGCATAGCTGGCAATGTTAAACGGCAGGCCGAGGAACACGTCGCAGGAGCGCTGATAGAGCTGGCAGGAGAGCTTGCCGTCAGCCACGTAGAACTGGAAAAACGCGTGGCAGGGCGCCAGCGCCATTTTGTCCAGCTCACCCACGTTCCATGCAGAAACAATGATCCGACGCGAATCCGGGTCATTTTTCAGCTGGTTTAACACGGTGGTGATCTGGTCAATATGGCGGCCATCAGGCGTTGGCCAGGCGCGCCACTGCTTACCGTACACCGGGCCCAGGTCGCCATTTTCATCGGCCCATTCGTCCCAGATTGAGACGTTGTTTTCGTGCAGGTAGGCAACGTTAGTATCGCCTTGCAGGAACCAGAGCAGTTCATGAATGATCGAGCGCAGGTGGCAGCGCTTTGTCGTCACCAGAGGGAAGCCTTCCTGCAGGTTGAAGCGCATCTGGTGGCCAAAAATGGAGAGCGTACCGGTGCCGGTACGGTCGTTTTTCGGCGTGCCCTCATCGAGCACTTTTTTCATCAATTCAAGATACTGTTTCATGGTTCCTCAGGAAAGTTGTTGCTGTGGACGACGACGATAGGCCCAAATCATCATAATGGCACCCGCGACAATCATCGGAATGGAGAGGATCTGCCCCATGCTGATGTACTGCACCCACTCGCCGGTAAACTGTTGATCCGGCTGGCGGAAGAACTCGACGATAATACGGAATGCACCGTAGCCGATCAGGAACAGGCCGGAGACAGCCCCCATCGGGCGCGGCTTGCGGATAAAGAGATTCAGAATGATAAACAGCACTACGCCCTCCAGCGCCAGCTCATAAAGCTGAGACATATGGCGCGGCAGAGAGCCGTAGGTATCGAAGATGGATTGCCACTCAGGATGAGACGGCAGCAACGCGATATCCTCTGCGCGGGAGCCCGGGAACAGCATGGTGTAAGGTACGCTTGGATCGACGCGCCCCCACAGTTCGCCGTTGATAAAGTTGCCCAAGCGACCCGCACCCAACCCGAATGGGATCAGCGGAGCAATAAAGTCAGCGACCTGGAAGAAATTGCGTTTGGTCCGTTTGGCGAAAATCACCATCACCAGGATCACACCGATCAGGCCGCCGTGGAAGGACATGCCGCCGTCCCAGACGCGGAACAGGTAAAGGGGATCGTTCAGGAATACCGGGAAGTTATAGAACAGGACGTAGCCGATACGGCCACCGAGGAATACGCCGAGGAAACCGGCATAAAGCAGGTTTTCAACTTCGTTCTTCGTCCAGCCGCTGCCGGGACGACCGGCGCGACGGCCCGCGAGCCACATAGCAAAAATAAAGCCTACCAGGTACATCAAACCGTACCAGTGCAGCGCGACAGGTCCTACTGAGAAAATGACCGGATCAAATTCCGGAAAATGCAGATAGCCACCGTTCATCTGTCACCACAAGATGTTGTTATTCCGCTGAAAATGGACAGCGGTAGAATTGCATTCCTACCGTTGGCAGGTGCTCCAAGGTTGCGAATAATAGCATAAGGCAAGCGCGGAGGATGCGCCTGAGATGTAAAAGATGTGTATACCCGCCCGACTCACGTTGCCTGTGCGCTGGGTTGACCCGGCCTGTGGCCTCGCCCGCCCCAGCCGCGGATTAAACGGCTCGATTAATGTAATAAGCGGCTTAGCGGCCGCCGCGGATCAGGCCGCCCATGCCCCGACGCTCCATGAAGGCCGCCACCTGATGGCGCACTTCGGTTGCCAGCTGGGCTTCCAGACTGCGTGCAGCCAGCTCGCGGGCATCGTCAAAGTCGATATGCCGCAGCAGATACTTCACGCGCGCAACTGAACGACCGTTCATGGACAGATGGCGGAACCCAAGGCCAATCAGGATCGCAACACACATCGAATCTCCAGCCATCTCACCGCACAGGCGCAGGTCGAGATCGTACTGTTCCGCTTCACGGACAATCATCGCTAATGCCCGTAGCATTGCCGGATGCAGGCTGTCGTAGATACTGGCGACGCGGGTATTGTTTCGGTCCACGGCCAGAATGTACTGCGTCAAATCGTTGGTACCAACGGAGATAAAATCAACGCGGCTTGCCAGCTGCGGCAGCATAAAGACCATTGACGGCACTTCGAGCATCACGCCAATACGCGGTTTAGGGATCGCATAGCCGATCATCTCTTCCACTTCGCGGCCGGCGCGCTCGATCAGGCGTTTTGCCTCATCGATCTCATCAATGCTGGTGACCATCGGCAATAAAATGCTGAGGTTGCCCGTCGCCGCGTTCGCGCGCAGCATGGCGCGAACCTGGATCAGGAAGATCTCCGGCTGGTCGAGCGTAATGCGGATCCCACGCCAGCCGAGGCACGGGTTCTCTTCACTGATCGGCATGTACGGCAGCTGTTTATCCGCCCCGACGTCCAGGGTACGCAGCGTGACCGGCTTGTCGTTAAACATCTGCAGCATGCCCTGATACTGCGCGACCTGCTCCTCCTCGGACGGAAAGCCGCTTTGCAGCATAAAGGGAATTTCGGTGCGGTAGAGCCCGATGCCGTCGATGCGGCTGCCGAGCTTCTCTTCATGTTCAGGGCTCAGGCCGGCGTTGAGCATCACTTTCACCCGCTCGCCGCTTTTAAGCTGCGCAGGCAGGTTAACGTCATCTTCCGCCAGCTTGCTTAATTCATTCTCTTCGCTAATGAGCCGCTGATATTCCTGCAGGAGAACCGGCTCAGGATCGACCAACAGCTCGCCGCGATACCCGTCTACCACCAGCGTGCGTCGGTGCAATACCGACGGCTGGATATCCGCCCCCATAACCGTCGGGATGCCGAGCGCGCGCACCATAATGGCGGCATGAGAGTTGGCGGCGCCATCGCGCACGACGACGCCCGCCAGCCTGTCCTGCGGCATTTCCGCCAGCGTCGTTGCTGAAAGCTCATCGGCAACCAGCACAAAGCGCTTGGGCCAGGCATTCGCCCCCTGAATGGTATCATCGAGGTGGAACAGCAGACGCTGCCCCAGCGAACGCAGATCGCCAGCACGCTCTTTTAGATAGCCGTCGGTCAGCGCCGCAAACTGATCGGCGAATTTCTCGATGACCTTTTTAACAGCCCACTCCGCCACCGCGCCTTTATCCACCTCAGCAAACAGCTCGCGGCGAAGGCGCGCGTCGGAGAGCAGGTGTGAATAGAGGTCAAATATGGCCGCCGTCTCTTTTTGCGCACCCGCGGCGAAACGTTTGCTGTAACGACGAAATTCATTTGCCGCCTCTTCCAGCGCGGCGGTAAGGCGTTCACGCTCGAGAGCTTCATCAAGCGTGGAGGCTTCGTAAACCTGCTCCATCAGCGGCAGCGTGGCGTCCATCCAGCCTTCCGCAATGGCTACGCCCGGTGATGCCGGAAGCGCGCGAATTCGCGTGTGGCGGTACTGCCCAAACAGAGCAGCCAGCTGGGACTGAGAGAGGATCGCGGCCATCTGTGTGGCGAGCGTGACGAGGAACGACTCTTCGCTTTCATCATACTGGCGAAGCTCGCGCTGCTGGACCACGAGTACGCCGAGCAGCTGACGACGCTGGATAATAGGTACGCCAAGAAACGCGCGGAAACGCTCTTCTTTCACGGAGGGGATGTATTTGAAGCTGGGGTGCTTTTGCGCGTCGGCAAGGTTAATAGGTTCAGCAAGACGCCCGACCAGGCCAACGATACCTTCATCAAAGGCAAGCGTAACCGTGCGGCCTCGCGGTTTTTTCAAACCGCGGGTCGCCATCAGGTAATAGCAACGTCGGTCATGGTCGGCCAGATACACCGAACAGACGTCGGTTTCCATCGCAAGACAGATGTCCGTCACCAGGATATTCAGCGCCTCGTTCAGACGAGGCGCACTGGCAACCTTCTCGACTATTTCTCGCAGGCGGGTGAGCATGATTTGCGTAGCTTAACCTCGTTTACGTCGCCAGGCAGGTGCGCTCTGCGGCTTGGGAGGAGCCTCCTGAAGCTGCATGACAACACCTGCGAACTCTTTCATCACCCTACGGTAAACGTCGCGTTTAAACGACACGACCTGACGAACAGGATACCAGTAGCTTACCCAGCGCCAGCCATCAAACTCAGGCGTGCTGCTGGTTTGCATATTGATATCTGAATCGTTGCCCACCAACTGCAGCAGAAACCATTTTTGTTTCTGGCCGATACAAACCGGCTTTGTGTCCCAACGCACCAAACGTTTCGGTAACTTGTAACGCAACCAGTTGCGGGTCGAAGCCAGGATGCGAACATCTTTGCGGCTTAAACCAACCTCTTCAAACAGCTCCCGGTACATCGCTTGTTCTGGGGACTCTCCTGGATTGATCCCACCTTGCGGGAACTGCCAGGAGTGCTGACCATATCGCCTTGCCCACATAACCTGGCCCTGGCGATTACAAATTACTATTCCTACGTTTGGGCGGTAGCCATCGTCATCAATCACCGGACTACCCCAAACTAAACCTTATATATGAATGATTGTTTCACACTACTGAGAGGCGGTAAACCACTCTCTTACAGGCCTGCAACCTAATAACATTTGAATAACTCACAAATTGGGGGCAAGTTATAAACAGATGAGCCTCAGTGAAGCCAATTTTATTCACCTTTTCTGTGGATATAGTTGTGAAGAAGTATGGAATTACCGATGGACAACCTGATAACGACCAAACGCCCCCCTGAGAACGCATTTTAATAATCCTTTATACTTCATATCATTAACACCATCAGCTGCGTCTTTAAAGCCAATAACGTGACGTTCGTCACACCAGCGATCCTTGTGCTGATGAAAGATCGAACAGCGTCGGTTTTATCCACAGATTGTGCCAATAAGTTAGGCACAATTTGTGTGAAAATTCGATTTTCGTCGCACGTCAAGGCTGTAAATCGAAACAGTAGTGGGGGTTATTCCCAGTTATCCCACTTTTCTGTGGATAACATGGTGTAAGATCCTGTTTATTGTCAGTGACCAGATTTGAACAACCTGTTTTTTGGCTGGCGCATGCCGAAATTAATGAGATAAAACAATCTATAAATCATGCACATGGCATATTTACTCAGAAAAAGTTAAACTCTATCCACAGGGGACCGTTTTTCAGTTCAATTTTTAATCAAAAAGGTAATGTTATGCATTCACTTGCGCCGCTATTGTCTGCACCAGCCAGTGAAGCCCAGCTGTTGCATCAGGCGCAGCGTCTGGCGGGTTTTTCGCTTGGGGAGCTGGCCGCAATGGCAAACTTGCCCATACCGCACGATCTTAAGCGCGATAAAGGCTGGATTGGCATGCTGCTCGAGCTGTGGCTTGGCGCCAGCGCGGGCAGTAAGCCGGAACAGGATTTTGCTGCCCTCGGCGTTGAGCTGAAAACCATCCCCGTGGACAGCCGGGGGCGGCCGCTGGAAACCACGTTCGTGTGCGTTGCGCCGCTTACGGGCAACAGCGGCGTGACATGGGAAACCAGCCACGTTCGCCATAAGCTCAAGCGGGTGCTATGGGTACCGGTAGAGGGAGACAGGCTGATCCCGCTCGCGGAACGCCGCGTGGGCGCGCCTCTGCTCTGGAGCCCTGACGAAGAGGAGGAGAGGCAACTGAGCCAGGACTGGGAAGAGCTGATGGATATGATCGTTTTAGGGCACGTCGAGCGTATTACCGCCCGACACGGCGAAGTGCTACAGATCAGGCCTAAAGCGGCTAACAGCAAGGCGCTTACGGAAGCCGTTGGCGCACGCGGTGAGCCGATCCTCACGTTGCCTCGCGGCTTCTACCTTAAAAAGAACTTCACAGGCGCGCTGCTGGCTCGCCATTTCTTACTCAGAACCTAGCTTTTTAACGGAAATGGGCTCTGTTTAACACCATCGCCTGTTTTTTAAGATTCTCCCCCTTCCTCCTGTCGAAATATCAGGTTATTACTACACTATGATTTGATACGAGCCAGGTGAGGATGATAACGATGAAAAAATGGGCAGTGTTAATTTCAGCTGTGGGTTTAGCGTGTGCGGTATCGGGCTGTAGCAGTGATTACGTCATGGCGACAAAAGATGGTCGTATGATCCTGACCGACGGTAAACCGGAAGTCGACGATGACACCGGTCTGGTGAGCTACCGCGATCAGGCGGGTAATAATATGCAGATTAATCGCGACGACGTTTCACAAATTATCGAGCGATAAACAGTTAAAGGTCAGTGGCTTGCTGGCCTTTTTGATTTTTTCCTTCCCCTTTTGCTTCCCCTCTGCCATGTTTATATTCCTTTGTCGGGAGGTTCCTGACGCTGTCCGTATTTAAATAAAGGAAGCCGGCTATGCATTATCACCGTATCCCCCACAGCGCTCTGGAGATCAGCCAACTGGGGTTGGGCACGATGACATTTGGTGAACAAAACAGCGAAGCCGATGCCCATGCTCAACTCGATTACGCCGTCAGCCAGGGCATTAACCTGATTGACGTGGCCGAGATGTACCCTGTTCCCCCTCGCCCGGAAACGCAGGGACTGACCGAAACCTACGTGGGCAACTGGCTGGCAAAACGCGGCAACCGCGAAAAGCTGGTTTTAGCCTCTAAGGTCAGCGGTCCCTCGCGTAATAACGACGCCGGGATCCGCCCTAATCAGATCCTCGATCGTAAGAACATTCGCGCAGCGCTGGATGCGAGCCTGAAGCGGCTGCAGACTGACTATCTCGATCTTTACCAGGTGCACTGGCCGCAGCGTCCAACCAACTGTTTTGGCAAGCTCGGCTACAGCTGGAACGAGAGCGCCCCCGCGGTTTCCCTGCTGGAAACGCTGGAAGCCCTGACGGAGTGCCAGCGTGCGGGCAAGATCCGCTACATTGGCGTCTCGAACGAAACGGCGTTTGGCGTGATGCGCTACCTGCATCTCGCCGATAAACACGATCTCCCGCGCATCGTCACCATCCAAAACCCTTACAGCCTGTTAAACCGCAGCTATGAAGTGGGCCTGGCTGAAGTCACGCAGTATGAAGAGGTGGAGCTCCTCGCCTATTCATGCCTCGGCTTTGGTACGTTGACGGGAAAATACCTGAACGGCGCGAAGCCTGCCGGGGCGCGTAACACCCTGTTCAGCCGCTTTACCCGCTACAGCGGCGAGCAGACGCAGAGAGCCGTCGCGGCTTATGTGGATATCGCCAGACGTCACGGACTTGATCCTGCGCAGATGGCGCTCGCCTTCGTCCGTCGTCAGCCGTTTGTGGCGAGTACGCTGCTGGGCGCAACGACCATGGAACAGCTGAAAACGAACATTGAGAGCTTCCATCTGAACCTGAGCGAAGAGGTGTTAGCGGAGATTGAAGCGGTGCATCAGATTTATACTTATCCTGCACCGTGATAAAAGCAAAACGGCAACGCACGTTGCCGTTTTTAGGGTTTGCCCCCTCTCCCTGTGGGAGAGATACCGTCTTGCCGGTTATCCGGCAAGCGGTATTTCAGCGTTAAAT
>CAMKZP010000038.1 GCA_946477805.1 uncultured Enterobacter sp. | reverse complement strand
CAGCATCAGATGTTTGCCGCACTCTATTACCCGTTTGATAAGCCGCGCCGCTGGATCAACTCCGGTGGGCTGGGCACGATGGGCTTCGGCCTGCCGGCCGCGCTGGGCGTTAAGCTGGCGCTGCCCAATGAAACGGTGATCTGCGTGACGGGTGACGGCAGTATTCAAATGAATATTCAGGAGCTTTCTACCGCACTGCAGTATGAGCTACCTGTGCTGGTGCTGAACCTGAACAACGGCTACCTCGGCATGGTGAAGCAGTGGCAGGACATGATTTACTCGGGTCGCCACTCGCAGTCGTACATGACGTCCCTCCCGGACTTCGTTCGTCTGGCGGAGGCCTACGGCCACATGGGGATCCGCGTAAGCGATCCGGCGGAGCTGGAAGCGAAGCTCAGTGAAGCGCTCGCGCACGTCAAAAATAACCGCCTGGTTTTCGTGGACGTCATCGTTGATGGCGCTGAGCACGTTTACCCAATGCATATTCGCGGTGGCGGTATGGACGAAATGTGGCTAAGCAAAACGGAGAGAACCTGATATGCGCCGGATATTATCTGTACTACTGGAAAACGAGTCTGGCGCGCTGTCGCGCGTTATCGGGCTGTTTGCCCAGCGCGGCTACAATATTGAAAGCCTGACGGTTGCCCCGACGGACGATCCGACGCTTTCACGCATGACGATCCAGACGGTAGGCGATGCCAAGGTGCTTGAGCAGATTGAGAAACAGCTGCACAAGCTGGTAGACGTTCTGCGCGTGAGCGAGCTGGGGCAGGGCGCTTACGTTGAGCGCGAAGTAATGCTGGTAAAAATTCAGGCCAGCGGCTTCGGTCGCGAAGAGGTGAAACGCAATACGGATATCTTCCGTGGGCAAATTATCGACGTGACGCCTTCTATTTATACCGTTCAGCTTGCAGGAACCAGCGACAAGCTGGATGCCTTCCTCGCCTCCGTGCGGGACGTGGCAAAAATTGTTGAAGTCGCGCGCTCTGGCATCGTTGGCCTGTCGCGCGGCGATAAAATCATGCGTTAGCGATCAAAAAGGTTCGCCTCTTTCTGCCCGGTTGCCAAAGCCGGGCTTTTTTTTGCTCAAACCGCCGCGAATGCAGATAAAAGCGATTGCCGCGGTGACTATTCTGCGTTTAGATGTTAAAAGATTTAACCATAACCTTGACAAGGCCATGGACTCTTTTCTTTTTTTAAGGGGCAATTGTGAAACTGGATGAAATCGCCCGGCTAGCCGGCGTGTCACGAACGACGGCCAGCTATGTGATTAACGGTAAAGCCAAGCAGTACCGTGTCAGCGATAAGACTGTGGAAAAAGTTATGGCGGTGGTTCGTGAGCATAACTACCATCCGAATGCTGTCGCCGCCGGCCTGCGCGCCGGGCGCACCCGCTCTATTGGTCTGGTGATCCCCGATCTGGAAAACACCAGCTATACCCGTATCGCCAATTATCTTGAACGTCAGGCCCGCCAGCGTGGCTATCAGCTGTTGATCGCCTGCTCCGAAGACCAGCCCGACAACGAAATGCGCTGCATTGAGCATCTGCTGCAGCGTCAGGTGGATGCCATCATCGTCTCCACTTCTTTACCGCCGGAGCACCCGTTCTATCAGCGCTGGGCAAACGATCCTTTCCCGATAGTGGCGCTGGATCGCGCGCTGGATCGCGAACATTTCACCAGCGTCGTGGGTGCCGATCAGGACGATGCAGAAATGCTGGCCGCCGAGCTGAGAACCTTCCCGGCGGAAACGGTGCTGTATCTCGGCGCGTTGCCCGAGCTTTCCGTGAGCTTCCTGCGCGAACAGGGTTTCCGCACGGCCTGGAAAGACGATCCGCGTGACGTTCATTATCTTTATGCCAACAGCTATGAGCGCGAAGCCGCCGCCCAGCTGTTTGAAAAGTGGCTGGAAACGCATCCGATGCCGCAGGCGTTGTTCACCACCTCCTTTGCGCTGCTGCAGGGAGTGATGGACGTGACGTTGCGTCGCGACGGACAGCTGCCGTCCGATCTGGCCATCGCAACCTTTGGCGATAACGAGCTGCTCGATTTCCTGCAGTGCCCGGTGCTGGCCGTGGCGCAACGCCATCGCGATGTGGCTGAGCGCGTGCTGGAGATCGTTCTGGCAAGCCTGGACGAGCCACGCAAGCCTAAGCCGGGGCTGACCCGAATTAAGCGCAACCTTTACCGCCGTGGAATTTTGAGCCGCCACTAATGAACGCGTCGGGGCGGTGACAACTGCCCCGCGTAAAGAAAAAGGGAGAAAATAATTCCCCGCTAAAAAATAAGATAATTCTTTAGGAATCATAGCCTGCTATTATTTTTAATTCGGTTTAGCTTTTAAATTGTCTTTCAAAGTGCATTTATAGCCTTTTCGTTACCGCTTTTTGTATTATTTTGTTACAAAGGCAGCTGTGCCGATGAATATTCAGACGTTTTTTCTCGCTTCACCTCAACCCGCACGCCTGCTGGTGCCTTCCCGTGACGGCGTAGCGCAACTGGCGCTGTTATCCCCTGACAATATGTCTTAAAATGCCGCCCGCGTCGCAAACTGACACTTTATATTTACCTGCGATGATATTGTGTGAGCGTTAACGCCAGTGTGCATATTCGGTTTTTTTCTTACAAATATTCATAACGTTAATTTGCTTCGCCAGTTGTGCAGTTATTAACCAGGTTGGTTTATCTCTGTAAATAGAGGGCTTTCGGGCCAGTACAGAGAGAGTCCTGGCTTGACAAGCTTTTCCCTCGCTCCGTAAACTCCTTTAGGTGGGAATTTGTGGGTTAAAGTGGCGAGGAGGGGTGAGGCTGGCATGTTCCGTGGAGCAACGTTAGTCAATCTCGACAGCAAGGGGCGTTTATCGGTACCAACCCGATACCGCGACCGGCTGATTGAGAACGCTTCAGGTCAAATGGTTTGCACCATTGACATCAACTCCCCCTGCCTGCTGCTTTACCCTTTACCCGAATGGGAAATTATTGAGCAAAAGCTGTCGCGACTGTCGAGCATGAACCCGCAGGAGCGCCGCGTACAGCGGCTGTTGTTGGGCCATGCCAGTGAGTGTCAGATGGACAGCGCGGGGCGATTGCTGATTGCGCCTGTGCTACGGCAACATGCCGGTCTGACCAAAGAAGTGATGCTGGTCGGGCAGTTCAACAAGTTTGAACTGTGGGATGAAACGACCTGGTATCAACAGGTCAAGGAAGATATCGACGCTGAGCAGTCCGATTCCGCAACATTATCGGAACGGCTGCAGGACTTGTCTCTATAAATATGATGGAAAATTATAAACATACAACGGTGCTGCTGGACGAGGCCGTCAACGGCCTGAACATTCGTCCGGACGGCATCTACATTGATGGCACTTTTGGTCGCGGTGGTCACTCGCGTTTGATCCTCTCCCAGCTTGGAGCGGAAGGGCGTCTGCTGGCAATCGATCGCGATCCGCAGGCAATTGCCGTTGCGCAAACCATCGATGATCCACGCTTTTCCATCGTGCATGGGCCTTTCTCTGCGCTGGCGGATTACGTAGCCGAGCGCGATCTTACGGGCAAGATCGACGGTATTCTTCTCGATCTTGGCGTCTCTTCCCCTCAGCTGGATGATGCAGAACGCGGCTTCTCGTTTATGCGCGACGGCCCGCTGGATATGCGCATGGATCCGACGCGCGGCCAGTCTGCCGCAGAATGGTTACAAACCGCTGACGAAGCCGATATTGCCTGGGTGATCAAAACCTTTGGCGAAGAGCGTTTCGGTAAGCGCATCGCGCGCGCCATCGTTGAGCGCAACCGTATCGATCCGATGACCCGCACTAAACAGCTGGCTGAAGTGATTGCCGCTGCAACGCCGGTGAGGGATAAGCACAAACACCCCGCGACGCGTACCTTCCAGGCGATTCGCATCTGGGTAAACAGTGAACTGGAGGAAATAGAGCTGGCGCTAAAAAGCTCGCTCGGCGTGCTGGCCCCGGGAGGGCGTTTGTCCATCATCAGCTTCCATTCGCTGGAAGACCGCATTGTGAAACGCTTTATGCGTGAGCAGAGCCGCGGTCCGCAGGTTCCTGCGGGGCTGCCGATGACGGAAGAACAGCTCAGGAAACTGGGCGGCCGCCAGCTGCGAGCATTAGGCAAGTTGATGCCGGGCGAAGAAGAGGTGGCAGAGAATCCACGTGCCCGTAGTTCAGTGCTGCGTGTAGCAGAAAGGACGAACGCATGATCGGCAGAGTGACAGAGACCCTAAGCAAAGTTAAGGATTCGTTAGGAAGCAACGAGCGCCATGCCTTGCCTGGCGTGATCGGTGACGATCTTTTGCGGTTTGGGAAGCTGCCACTCTGCTTGTTCATTTGCATCATTGTCACGGCTATTACGGTCGTCACGACGGCCCACCATACCCGTTTATTAACTGCGCAACGCGAGCAGATGGTACTGGAACGCGATGCGCTGGATATTGAATGGCGAAATCTGATCCTTGAAGAAAATGCGCTCGGCGATCACAGCCGGGTTGAACGGATCGCAACGGAAAAGCTGCAGCTGCAGCATGTTGATCCTTCGCAGGAAAATATCGTAGTACAAAAATAAGGGAAAACGCGACGCATGAAAGCAGCGGCAAAAACGCTAAAACCAAAACGTCAGGAAGAACAGGCCAACTTTGTCAGTTGGCGTTTTGCGTTGCTTTGCGGCTGTATTTTACTGGCGCTGGGTTTCCTGCTGGGCCGCGTGGCGTGGTTACAAATTATCGCCCCTGACATGCTGGTGCGTCAGGGAGACATGCGCTCCCTGCGCGTGCAGGAAGTCTCCACCTCTCGTGGGATGATCACCGACCGCTCCGGCCGTCCGCTGGCGGTGAGCGTGCCGGTGAAAGCGATTTGGGCTGACCCAAAAGAGCTGCACGACGCGGGCGGTATTACGCTCGACAACCGCTGGAAAGCGCTGTCGGATGCCCTGAAGATGCCGCTCGATCAGCTGGCGTCACGCGTCAACGCGAACCCGAAGGGGCGCTTTATGTATCTGGCGCGTCAGGTTAACCCTGACATGGCCGACTACATCCGCAAGCTGAAACTTCCGGGCATCCACCTGCGTGAAGAGTCTCGCCGCTACTATCCTTCCGGCGAAGTAACTGCTCACCTTATTGGCTTCACCAACGTCGATAGCCAGGGGATCGAGGGCGTTGAAAAAAGCTTCGATAAGTGGCTGACCGGCCAGCCCGGCGAGCGCATCGTGCGTAAAGACCGCTACGGCCGCGTCATTGAAGATATCTCCTCGACGGACAGCCAGGCCGCGCACAACCTGGCCCTGAGCATCGATGAGCGCCTGCAGGCGCTGGTGTACCGCGAGCTCAACAACGCCGTGGCTTTTAACAAAGCGGAGTCCGGCAGCGCCGTGCTGGTAGATGTCAGCACCGGTGAAGTGCTGGCGATGGCCAGCAGCCCGTCCTACAACCCGAACAACTTTGCCGGCACCGCTAAAGATGCGATGCGCAACCGTTCAATCACCGACGTGTTTGAGCCGGGCTCAACGGTGAAACCCATGGTGGTGATGACCGCGCTACAGCGCGGCATCGTGAATGAAAGTACCGTTCTGAATACGATTCCTTACCGCATTAACGGCCATGAAATCAAAGACGTGGCCCGTTACAGCGAGCTGACCCTGACCGGGGTCTTACAGAAGTCGAGTAACGTCGGTGTTTCCAAGCTGGCGTTAGCGATGCCGTCCTCAGCGTTAGTAGAGACTTACTCACGTTTTGGGCTGGGAAAAGCGACCAATTTGGGGTTGGTCGGAGAACGCAGTGGCTTATATCCTCAAAAACAACGGTGGTCTGACATAGAGAGGGCCACCTTCTCTTTCGGCTACGGGCTAATGGTAACCCCGTTACAGTTAGCGCGAGTCTACGCAACCATTGGCAGCTATGGCGTCTATCGCCCGCTGTCGATCACCAAAGTTGATCCACCGGTTCCGGGCGAGCGTGTCTTCCCGGAATCCATCGTTCGTACCGTTGTGCATATGATGGAAAGCGTGGCGCTGCCGGGCGGCGGCGGCGTGAAGGCGGCGATCAAAGGCTACCGCATCGCCATTAAAACCGGTACGGCGAAGAAGGTGGGGCCGGATGGCCGCTACATCAATAAATACATTGCCTATACCGCAGGCGTTGCGCCTGCAAGCAATCCGCGTTTTGCGCTGGTGGTCGTAATCAACGATCCACAAGCGGGTAAATACTATGGCGGTGCCGTTTCCGCGCCTGTATTCGGGGCCATCATGGGCGGCGTATTGCGCACCATGAACATTGAACCGGATGCGCTGGCGACGGGCGACAAAAGTGAATTTGTAACTAATCAAGGCGAGGGTACAGGTGGCAGATCGTAATTTGCGCGACCTTCTCGCTCCGTGGGTGCCAAATGCACCGGAGCGAGCGCTGCGGGAGATGACGCTGGACAGCCGTGTGGCTGCTTCCGGCGATCTCTTTGTGGCAGTGGTGGGTCATCAGGCGGACGGGCGTCGTTATATCCCGCAGGCGATTGCGCAAGGTGTTGCTGCCATTATTGCGGAGGCCAAAGATGAGGCAACCGACGGTGAAATCCGTGAAATGCACGGCGTGCCGGTTATTTATCTCAGCCAGCTGAACGAGCGTCTCTCCGCGCTGGCAGGGCGTTTCTACCATGAACCTTCCGACCAGCTGCGTCTGGTTGGCGTGACGGGTACCAACGGAAAAACCACCACCACGCAGCTGATGGCGCAGTGGGCGCAGCTGCTGGGTGAAACCAGCGCGGTGATGGGCACCGTCGGTAACGGCCTGCTGGGCAAAGTGAGCCCGACGGAAAACACCACCGGGTCTGCGGTTGACGTACAGCACGTGCTGGCCGGTCTCGCAGAGCAGGGGGCGACCTTCGCCGCGATG
Source organism: uncultured Enterobacter sp. (assembly GCA_946477805.1). Classification (GTDB taxonomy): domain Bacteria; phylum Pseudomonadota; class Gammaproteobacteria; order Enterobacterales; family Enterobacteriaceae; genus Enterobacter. The sequence continues at coordinate 6,484 of CAMKZP010000038.1, read as the reverse complement.
GAAGTCTCTTCCCACGGGTTGGTACAGCACCGCGTGGCGGCGCTGAAATTTGCAGCCTCCGTATTTACTAACCTGAGCCGCGATCACCTTGATTATCATGGTGATATGGAGCACTACGAAGCGGCGAAATGGCAGCTTTACGCTACACATCATCACGGGCAGGCGATCGTCAACGCCGATGATGAAGTCGGTCGCCGCTGGCTGGCGAAGCTGCCGGATGCGGTGGCGGTGTCGATGGAAAATCACATTAACCCCAACTGCCACGGCCGCTGGCTGAAGGCGGTTGAGGTGATTTATCACGACAGCGGCGCGACGATCCGCTTTACCTCTTCATGGGGTGAGGGCGAGATTGAAAGCCGCCTGATGGGCGCATTCAACGTCAGCAATCTCCTGCTGGCGCTGGCGACGCTGCTGGCGCTGGGCTATCCGATGGCCGACCTGCTGAACACCGCTGAGCGTCTGCAGCCGGTTTGTGGCCGCATGGAAGTGTTCAACGCGCCAGGCAAACCGACCGTGGTCGTCGATTATGCCCACACCCCGGACGCGCTGGAAAAGGCGCTGGAAGCGGCGCGTCTGCACTGCGCCGGCAAGCTCTGGTGCGTGTTTGGCTGCGGCGGCGATCGCGATAAGGGCAAACGCCCGCTGATGGGCGCCATTGCCGAACAGTTCGCGGATATTCCGGTGGTGACCGATGACAACCCGCGTACCGAAGAGCCGCGCGCCATCATCAACGATATTCTGGCTGGTATGCTGGACGCGGGCCGCGCGCGCGTGGTGGAAGGCCGCGCGGAAGCGGTGACCAGCGCCATCATGCAGGCCCGGGAGAACGACGTGGTTCTGCTGGCTGGCAAGGGCCATGAGGATTATCAGATTGTTGGCAATCGCCGTCTGGACTACTCCGACCGCGTAACGGCAGCTCGTCTGCTGGGAGTAGTGGCATGATTAGCCTCACGCTGGGCCAGGCCGCTGCCATCCTGCAGGGCGAACTGCACGGCCAGGATCTGACGATTGACGCCGTAACGACCGATACCCGCAAGGTGACGGCGGGCTGTCTGTTTGTGGCGCTGAAAGGCGAGCGTTTTGACGCGCATGATTTTGCACAGCAGGCCAAAGAGAACGGCGCGGGCGCGCTGCTGGTCAGCCGTCATCTCGACGTCGATCTGCCGCAGATTGTGGTGAACGATACCCGTCTGGCATTCGGTGAACTGGCGGCATGGGTACGCCAGCAGGTTCCGACTCGCGTCGTGGCGCTGACCGGTTCATCCGGTAAAACGTCCGTAAAAGAGATGACGGCAGCGATCCTCGGCCAGTGCGGAAACACACTTTATACCGCGGGCAACCTAAATAATGACATCGGCGTGCCGATGACATTACTCCGTCTGACCGCAGAACATGAATTTGCCGTGATTGAGCTCGGGGCAAACCATCAGGGTGAAATCGCCTGGACCGTGAGCCTGACGCGTCCGGAAGCGGCGCTGGTGAACAACCTTGCCGCCGCGCATCTCGAAGGTTTTGGGTCGCTGGAAGGCGTGGCGAAAGCCAAAGGCGAGATCTACACCGGCCTGCCGGCTGACGGTATCGCCATCATGAATGCCGATAACAACGACTGGCTGAACTGGCAGAGCATCATTGGTTCGCGCAAGACCTGGCGCTTCTCGCCGAATGCGGCCAACAGTGATTTTACCGCGACCAACATCCATGTGACGTCGCACGGCACGGAGTTCACCCTCAACACCCCGACGGGCGGCGTGGATGTGCTGCTGCCGCTGCCGGGCCGTCATAACATCGCTAATGCCCTTGCGGCGGCGGCGCTGGCGATGGCGGTAGGGGCCTCGCATGAGGCGATCAAAACCGGGCTGGCGAACCTGAAGGCCGTACCGGGGCGTCTGTTCCCGATCCCGCTGGCGGAAAACAAGCTGCTGCTGGATGACTCTTACAACGCCAACGTGGGTTCAATGACGGCGGCGGTGCAGGTGCTGTCTGAAATGCCGGGCTACCGCATCATGGTGGTTGGCGACATGGCAGAGCTGGGCGATGAAAGCGAAGCCTGCCACACCCAGGTTGGCGAAGCGGCGAAAGCCGCGGGGCTGGACCGCGTGCTGAGCGCGGGAACGCTGAGCCAGGCGATTAGCCAGGCCAGCGGTGTTGGCGAACATTTTGCCAACAAAGCCGAATTAATTGCGCGCCTCAAGGCGTTGGTGACAGAAAAACAAATTGTGACTGTGTTAGTGAAAGGTTCACGTAGTGCCGCCATGGAAGAGGTTGTGCACGCATTACAGGAGAACGGAACATGTTAGTTTGGCTGGCCGAACATTTGGTCAAATATTACTCAGGCTTTAACGTCTTTTCCTATCTGACGTTTCGCGCCATCGTCAGCCTGCTGACTGCGCTGTTCATCTCTTTGTGGATGGGCCCGCGCATGATTGCCCGTCTGCAAAAACTCTCTTTCGGCCAGGTCGTGCGTAACGACGGTCCGGAATCGCACTTCAGCAAGCGCGGCACGCCAACGATGGGCGGGATTATGATCCTTACCGCCATCGTCGTTTCCGTGCTGCTGTGGGCTTATCCGTCCAACCCTTACGTCTGGTGCGTGCTGACCGTGCTGATTGGCTACGGAATCATCGGTTTTGTGGATGACTACCGCAAAGTCGTGCGCAAAGACACCAAAGGCCTGATTGCCCGCTGGAAGTATTTCTGGATGTCGGTGATTGCGCTGGGTGTGGCCTTTGCCCTGTATCTGGCGGGGAAAGACACGCCGGCCACCGAGCTGGTGGTGCCGTTCTTTAAAGATGTGATGCCGCAGCTGGGGCTGTTCTATATCCTGCTGGCGTACTTTGTGATTGTCGGCACCGGTAACGCCGTCAACCTGACCGATGGTCTGGATGGCCTGGCCATTATGCCAACCGTCTTTGTCGCGGGCGGTTTTGCGCTGGTCGCGTGGGCGACCGGGAACATGAACTTTGCGAATTACCTGCATATTCCGTACCTGCGTCATGCGGGTGAGCTGGTGATCGTCTGTACGGCGATTGTCGGGGCCGGCCTGGGCTTCCTGTGGTTCAACACCTATCCGGCCCAGGTCTTTATGGGTGACGTCGGCTCTCTGGCTTTGGGCGGCGCGCTGGGCATTATTGCCGTGCTGCTGCGCCAGGAGTTCCTGCTGGTGATCATGGGCGGCGTATTTGTGGTGGAAACCCTGTCGGTCATTTTGCAGGTCGGCTCCTTCAAGCTGCGCGGTCAGCGCATCTTCCGTATGGCACCGATTCACCACCACTATGAACTGAAAGGCTGGCCGGAGCCGCGCGTCATCGTGCGCTTCTGGATTATTTCGCTGATGCTGGTGCTGATTGGCCTGGCAACGCTGAAGGTACGTTAATCATGGCAGATTACCAGGGTAAAAAAGTCGTTATCATCGGGTTGGGCCTGACCGGTCTTTCCTGCGTGGACTTTTTCCTTGCGCGTGGCGTAACGCCTCGCGTCATGGACACGCGTGTCTCTCCGCCGGGTCTGGACACGCTGCCGGAGCAGGTTGAACGCCACCTTGGTGGTCTGAATGATGACTGGCTGCTGGCAGCCGATCTGATTGTTGCCAGCCCGGGCATGGCGCTGGCGCACCCGTCACTCAGCGCCGCGTCCGATGCGGGCGTGGAGATTGTCGGCGATATCGAGCTGTTCTGCCGTGAAGCGCAGGCGCCGGTTATCGCCATTACCGGTTCAAACGGTAAAAGTACCGTCACTACGCTGGTCGGCGAGATGGCGAAAGCCGCAGGTATGAACGTGGGCGTGGGCGGCAATATTGGCCTGCCTGCGCTGATGCTGCTGGATAAAGGCTGTGAGCTGTATGTGCTGGAACTCTCCAGCTTCCAGCTGGAAACAACCTCCAGCCTGCATGCCGCCGCCGCGACGATCCTGAACGTGACTGAAGATCACATGGACCGCTATCCGTTTGGCCTGCAGCAGTACCGCGCGGCCAAGCTGCGTATCTACGAAAATGCCAACGTCTGCGTAGTGAACGCCGACGACGCGCTGACCATGCCGGTGCGCGGCGCCGACGAGCGCTGCATCAGCTTTGGTATCACCATGGGCGATTACCACCTGAATCGTCAATTGGGCGAAACCTGGCTGCGCGTGAAGGGCGAGAAAGTGTTGAACGTGAAAGAGATGAAGCTTTCCGGCCAGCATAACTACACTAACGCCCTGGCGGCGCTGGCGCTGGCGGATGCCGTTGGCCTGCCGCGCTCTTCAAGTTTGAAAGCGCTGACGACCTATACCGGCCTGGCGCACCGTTTCCAGCTGGCGCTGGAGCACAACGGCGTGCGCTGGATAAACGACTCCAAAGCCACCAACGTCGGAAGCACCGAGGCGGCACTGAACGGCCTGCACGTTGAGGGCACGCTGCATCTGCTGCTGGGCGGTGACGGGAAATCGGCTGATTTCTCCTCGCTGAAGCAGTATCTCGCCGGGGATAACGTCCGCCTGTACTGCTTTGGCCGCGACGGTGGCGAACTCGCGGCGTTACGCCCTGAGATTGCCGAGCAAACCGACACCCTGGAGCAGGCGATGCGCCTGATTGCTCCGCTCGTGAAGCCGGGCGATATGGTGCTGCTCTCACCGGCATGCGCCAGCCTCGATCAGTTCAAGAATTTCGAACAGCGTGGTGATGTCTTTACCCGCCTGGCGAAGGAGTTAGGCTGATGCGTTTATCTCTCCCTCGCCTGAAAATGCCGCGCCTGCCAGGATTTGGAATTCTGGTGTGGCTGTTTGCGGCGCTGAAAGGCTGGGTGATGGCTTCCCGGGATAAAGATTCCGATAGCCTGATCATGTACGACCGCATGCTTCTCTGGCTTACGCTGGGGCTGGCGGCGATCGGTTTTATCATGGTGACCTCAGCGTCGATGCCCGTCGGCCAGCGTCTCGCTAACGACCCTTTCCTGTTTGCCAAGCGTGACGGGCTGTACATCATCCTGGCGTTTTGCCTCGCGCTTATCACCTTGCGCCTGCCGATGGCGTTCTGGCAGCGCCACAGTACGGCGATGCTGATCGCGTCGATCGTCATGCTGCTGATTGTACTGGTGGTGGGTAGCTCCGTTAACGGGGCATCGCGCTGGATCGCCTTCGGCCCGCTGCGTATTCAGCCAGCCGAGTTTACCAAGCTCTCCCTGTTCTGCTATCTGGCGAACTACCTGGTACGTAAGGTAGATGAAGTACGAAACAACCTTCGCGGCTTTTTAAAACCCATGGGAGTAATCCTGGTTCTCGCCGTGCTCTTGCTGGCGCAGCCTGACCTCGGTACCGTAGTCGTACTCTTTGTGACCACGCTGGCGATGCTGTTCCTGGCGGGCGCCAAGCTGTGGCAGTTCATCGCCATTATCGGAATGGGGATTTCAGCGGTTGTGCTGCTGATCCTCGCAGAACCTTATCGTATCCGCCGTGTGACCTCTTTCTGGAACCCCTGGGAAGACCCGTTCGGCAGCGGTTATCAGCTGACGCAGTCGCTGATGGCGTTTGGGCGCGGTGAGGTCTGGGGGCAGGGCCTGGGCAACTCGGTGCAAAAACTGGAGTATTTGCCCGAGGCGCATACCGACTTCATCTTCTCCATTATTGGGGAAGAACTGGGTTATATCGGTGTGGTATTGGCACTATTAATGGTATTCTTCGTCGCTTTCCGCGCCATGTCGATTGGCCGAAAAGCGCTGGAAATCGATCACCGCTTCTCAGGTTTTCTGGCCTGCTCAATTGGTATCTGGTTTAGCTTCCAGGCATTGGTCAACGTTGGGGCCGCAGCGGGCATGCTGCCGACCAAGGGCCTGACGTTGCCGCTGATAAGCTATGGTGGGTCGAGTCTGCTGATTATGTCGACGGCCATCATGTTTTTGTTACGTATAGATTATGAGACGCGTCTGGAGAAAGCGCAGGCGTTTACACGAGGTTCACGATGAATCAACCGAAGCGGTTAATGGTGATGGCAGGCGGTACCGGCGGACACGTGTTCCCGGGGCTGGCGGTTGCGCACCATTTAATGGATCAGGGCTGGCAGGTACGCTGGCTGGGAACCGCAGACCGCATGGAGGCCGACCTGGTACCGAAGCACGGTATCGAGATCGACTTTATTCGTATTTCCGGCCTGCGGGGCAAAGGCCTCAAAGCAATGCTGCTGGCACCGGTGCGTATTTTTAACGCCTGGCGTCAGGCGCGCACCATCATGAAGCAGTTTAAGCCTGATGTGGTGCTGGGGATGGGCGGGTATGTTTCTGGCCCCGGCGGGCTGGCGGCGTGGTCGCTGGGCATTCCCGTGGTGCTGCACGAGCAGAACGGAATTGCAGGTCTGACGAACAAATGGCTGGCGAAAATCGCCACCAAAGTTATGCAGGCTTTCCCCGGCGCGTTCCCGAAAGCGGACGTTGTCGGAAACCCGGTGCGCGTTGATGTGCTGGCGCTGCCGCTGCCGGACCTGTCTCTTATACACATCTGACGCTGCCGACGACTA
>CAMKZP010000037.1 GCA_946477805.1 uncultured Enterobacter sp. | reverse complement strand
GATGACGTGGCCTCCGGTGCCTGCGCCGGGGGCCTTTTTTTTAGCCGCCACGTCAGCATCAGCGCCACCGCTACCAGCCCCGCCGCCGCAAGATAGATAACCGGCACGCCCGCCCACGCCATTACCAGCCCCGCCAGCGGCCCGGTAACGCCCAGCGACATATCCATAAATACCGTATAGGTTGCCAGCGCCGAGCCCTGGTTCTGCTGCGGCACGGCCTTCACGGCCACCACGCCCAGCGCCGGGAAGACCAGCGAAAAGCCCGCGCCTGCGAGGAATACGCCGATTTTCGCCATCCACGGCGCGCTGGCGAGGCCGGTCAACAGCAGGCCGATAATCTCCACCGCAAAGCAGATCATGGCAACGTTCAGCCCCCCCAGGCGATTGATCCCGTTCGGGAACAGCAGGCGTGCGCCCACAAACGCGCAGCTAAACAGGGTGAGGGCAAAGGCCGCGCCGTCCCAGCCTTTTGAATCGTAAAAAAGCGTGATGAAGGTGGCGATGACGCCGAAACCCGCGGAGGCCAGCGCCAGCGCCATCCCGTAGGGCCAGACGCGGCCCAGCACCGCGCGAAACGGCAGCGGCTTTCCCTTGCTGGCCTTCACCTTCGGGCGCGGCAGGGCAAACAAAATCGCCAGCAGGGCAACGGCCATAATGGTGATGGACAGGCCGTACAGCCCGCCCCAGGCGTAGCACACCACCCCCAGCGGCGCGCCGACCGCCATCGCGCCGTAGGTCACAATCCCGTTCCAGGAGATCACCCGGCCAATATGCGGCGCGCCCACAACGCCCACGCCCCACAGCGTCGAGCCGGTGCCCGCAAGGCTTTGCCCGACGCCCAAAATCACGCGCCCCAGGCACAGCAGCGCCAGGCTGAGCAGCGGCCAGTGGCTGGCGGTGGCCGCCAGAAAGTAGCTCAGGCCGCTCAGGAAGCAGCCGCACAGCCCCACGACGACGATGCTTTTTGGCCCAAACAGATCGGCATAGCGCCCGGAATGGGGGCGGCTCAGCAGCGTGGCGAAATACTGCAGGCTAATCACCAGCCCCGCCCAGAAGGCGCTATAGCCCATCACGTCATGAACGTAGCCCGGCAGGACCGCCAGCGGCAGGCCAATCGTCAGGTAGCTGGCAAAGTTGAAGATAACAACGGACACAATGCGCAGATTGAGGCGCAATCCGCTAAGCGCCGGTTCGGCGGCAGATTCGGGCATGGGTTCTACCTGGATTTTTACAACAGTGTTTCATAATTACCACGAAGGGCGGTGAAAATCAGCAGCGACTTTCAGATAATCAGCCTCAGCGAAGCGCATTCCGCACACTACACTTAATGGGCTAACACACTAAGGAAAAAGCATGATACCCAGCCAGACCGATAAAGCAGGTCTCCACATCCTCTTAAAACTCGCCTGCCTGGTGGTTATCCTCGCGGGTATCCATGCTGCCGCCGATATCATTGTTCAGCTCCTGCTGGCGCTCTTTTTCGCCATTGTCCTGAACCCGCTGGTGACCTGGTTTTTGCGCCGGGGGATCAGCCGCCCGGTGGCAATCACCATCGTCGTTATCGTGATGATGATCGTCCTGACGGCCCTGTTCGGCGTGCTGGCCGCCTCGCTGAGCGAATTCTCAACCATGCTGCCGCAGTACAACAAAGAGCTTACCCGCAAGCTGGTGGATCTGCAGGAGATGGTGCCTTTTCTCAATCTGCACATCTCACCGGAACGGATGCTGCGCCGGATGGATTCCGAGAAGGTAATGACCTACGCCACCACGCTGATGACCGGCCTTTCCGGGGCGATGGCGAGCATTCTGCTGCTGGTGATGACGGTGGTGTTTATGCTGTTTGAGGTCCGCCACGTTCCCTATAAGCTGCGCTTTGCGCTAAATAACCCGCAGATCCACATTGCCGGCCTGCACCGCGCCCTGAAGGGCGTTTCCAAATACCTGGCGCTGAAAACCTTATTAAGCCTGTGGACCGGCGCGATTGTCTGGCTGGGGCTGGTGCTGCTGGACGTGCAGTTTGCGCTGATGTGGGGCGTGCTGGCGTTCCTGCTGAACTACGTGCCCAACATCGGCGCGGTGCTCTCCGCCGTGCCGCCGATGATCCAGGCGTTCCTGTTTAATGGATTCTACGAATGTATGCTGGTGGGGGCGCTGTTCCTTGTGGTGCATATGGTGCTGGGTAATATTCTCGAGCCGCGGATGATGGGCCACCGTCTGGGCATGTCGACGCTGGTGGTGTTCCTCTCCTTGCTGGTCTGGGGATGGCTGCTGGGGCCGGTGGGAATGCTGCTTTCCGTGCCGCTCACCAGCGTCTGTAAAATCTGGATGGAAACCACCAAAGGCGGCAGCAAACTGGCGATACTCCTCGGACCAGGGCGTCCCAAGAGCCGATTGCCGGGGTAATTCCCTCCCATGGTTAGCTATTGGTAACGGCAATGGATTATAGTAATGGTTTCGTCGCGAAACTTTGCGGCTCTCTCTGTTTTGACTGAAGGCCAGACGTTATATGTACCAGGTTTTTCTGGGAAAAATCTCCTCGCTGAGCACCGATCCCTGGGCGCAAGCCCTCTCCCGACACGCTCCCCAGGGCGCACGGCGCGCCCGCTGGCTGGCCGGGCGCGGGCTGCTTTCACGTCTCTTCGCCCCCAGGCCGTTACCGGACATTGTTTACAGCGAGCAGGGAAAGCCGTTTTTTTCCAGCCGCTACCCGCTGTGGTTTAGCGTTAGCCAGTGTGAAGATGACATCGCGTTGATCGTCAGCGATGAAGGGGATGTGGGCTGTTCACTGGAACAGGTTCGCCCGCAGGATAACTGGCGCACGCTGGCCAACGCCGTCTTCAGCAATGCCGAACACGCTGAGCTTGAAAATGAGACGCCCGAGAGCCAGCTTCACGCGTTCTGGCGCATCAGGACGCGAAAAGAGGCCATATTGAAACAGCGCGGCGCATATTCATGGCAAATCGTCAGCATCGATAGCGCCGCCAGCGCGCCTCACTCGGTAAGCCAGCGTCAGGTGGGCTCGCTGAGCCTTGCCGTCTGCACCACCACGCCCTTTTCGCTTACCTCGGCGCCTGTCCATTACGTTGACGACGCGCTGGCCGAAAAATCATCAGCACGCCCAGAATAATCGCCCCCACGCCCACCAGCCCCTGCCAGGAGAAACGGTCTTCCCAGCCCGGCAGCAGCAGCGCGGCGCCCCACACCAGAATATAGCTGAGGCTCAGCAGGGCATACGCTTTGCTGAGCGCCATACGGTGCAGGGCCAGATACCAGCAGCCCATTGAGGCCGCGTAGCCCATCAGGCCCAGCATCAGCGGTACGGTACCGGATGACGCGTGGCGGATGGCGGTGATAAACGCCCAGGCGTCGCCGACAGGCGGCAGCGCCAGCATGGCATAGCGCAGCAGCAGCTGTGCGGCGCTGACGAGCAGCACGCTGCATAATGCCCAAAATGCGCCCCTCACAGGCTTCCTCCCAGCAGCATCACCCCGACGATAATCAGCCCCACGCCGAGCCAGTGCCGCAGCGTCACCGGCTCATGCCAGAGGGTTTTCGCCGCCAGCGTCACCCAGACGAAATTGAGGCTCAGCATCGGATAGGCGATGCCGACGGGCAGGTGCTGTAACACCACCAGCCAGACGGCCATTCCGCTGCCAAGCGCCAGCAGGGCCAGCCCGAGCCACAGGGCAATGTGCTGGCCGCGCCGCCCGGCCTGCGCCGGACGGGTCGCCTGCTTCTGGCAGATCTGCCCGGCGCAGCTCAGCAGGCTGGCTAAGACCAGCAGGCTCCAGGCCATCATTGCGGCAGGTATTGCAGGTAGGCCAGACGCCCCTGAACCGTCAGGTTGTCCGGTTTTGGCAGCCCGGCGCGGGCGAGGTCGTCATTTTTCGCCAGCAGGATCACCAGCGATACCGGCCCCTGCTGACGATGATCGTCAAGCCATTGCGCAAGCTCGTCTCTGCCCACAAACCGCCCTTTCGCGTCCGGATAGTCCAGGCCGTACCGCAGCTCGCCCGCCTGACCAAAGAGAATAATGTCATGACGATTAAGCTCCCACGCTAGACCAGAGGCGACGCCCACGTTGTTGGCCAGCACGAACCGGCTCTCCTGCAGGGGCAGACGAACGGTATCGACCAGGGACTGCGGCTGTTTTGAATCCACCACCCGGTTCGGAATGGCGACGCCAATCAGCAGCGCAAGCCCGACGGGGCACAGCGCCGCCAGCCACCAGCGCTGCTGGCTCTGAATCAGCGTATACCCGCCCACCGCGGCCCAGATCAGGCACGCCACCGCGGCGCAGAACACTTTGTAGAGCTCAGCCGGGGTCCAGACCGGATGTTTCATCAGCCCCCACGGAGACACCACCAGCGCCGCCGCCGCGCCGACAATCCCAAACGTCAGGTTAATCCAGCCGTTGGCGCGCAGCACCTTGACGTTTTTTTCCGCCACGGTGCAGGCATAGCGCGCCATCAGAATCGCCAGCGGGGCAAAGCACGGGAGGATGTAGGTTGGCAGCTTGCCTTTCGCAATGCTGAAGAAAACCAGCGGCATCACGATCCACCCGAGCAGGTACAGCCCGCCTCCCGCCTGCTGACTGTCGCGCCAGCCCAGGCGCAGCGCCCCCGGCAGCAGCGCCAGCCACGGCAGGCTTCCGGCGATCAGGAACGGCAGGTAGTACCAGAACGGGGCCTTGTGCTGGGCATCGCTCTGCGCGAAGCGCTGAATATGCTCCACCCAGAAGAAGTAGCGCCAGAAGTCCGGCTCGCGCTGCGCGACCGCCAGCCCCCACGGCAGGACGACGAGCACGCAGCTCAGGACCGCCAGCCAGCCAAAAATCAGCACCTCTTTCCAGCGCTTCTGCATGATGACCCAAGGCAGCACGCCAATGACCGGCACCGCCAGCGCGAGGAAACCTTTGGTCATCACCCCCATCCCGCAGGCCAGCCCCAGCAGCAGATAGCCGCCCGCCTTGCCGCCCACGGATGTCGCCTGCGCGGCCAGCCAGAAGCTGCACATCGCGGCCACCAGCCAGAGCGTCACGATCGGGTCCAGCACCGCATAGGTACCGATGCCGTAAACCAGGAAAAGGGTGAGGAAAATGACGCCGGAGAGCAGCGCGACGCGCTTATCCTGCCAGAGGCGCCAGGCGAGCCAGATAACCAGCAGCGCCGTGAGCCCGGTCGAGAAGATCGCCCCCGCGCGGACGGCAAAATTGGTATGGCCAAAAATCAGCTGCCCGATGCTGTTAATCCAGTATCCGGCAATCGGTTTTTCAAAATAGCGAAGCCCGAGAAAATGCGGCACCACCCAGTCGCCGGAGGCGATCATTTCGCGGCTGATTTCCGCATAGCGCGTCTCATCCGGCTGCCACAGCAGGCGGAGATCCACCGGGATCAGGTAATAAATGATAAACAGTGCCAGAAGCGCTACGCCATAGCGGGTTGCTTTCATGATGCCGGGCTCACGGTGTGTTGATATCCAAGCCAGCCTTCCCGACCGGCCATTTCCTGGCGGACAATTTTGCCCACCGGCAGCGTGCTGAGATCCTCAGGCAGCATGTCGCCTAGCGGACAAAACTGAATGCCCTCCTGCGCCGCCAGCGTTAGCAGCGCGTCGAAGTCATGCTGATACGCAATCCCCTCCACCTCCGCATGGATGGTGTAGACCGGCGTCCCCGCATCCCGATGGATACAGTCCAGAATGAAGCGGTTAAACCCCGCGGCGCTGACCTCGCGCCCGACCACTTCGTCCCACGTAGGAAGCGTGACCGGAATTTGCACCGTGCCCGTTCGGTTATCCCCTGACAGGGGTAAAAACGGCCCCGTGCCGCGGCAGTCGCTGTTGTAGCGAAACGCGAAGGGCGCTTTGGCTTCTACCACGCGCTGATCCGCGCGCCATCCCGCCACGGCGGAGCAGCGCACGGGCTGGCCGGTGATCGCTTCCAGCGCCTCCACGCCTCGCTCCACTTCACGCGTCAGGCGCGGAATATCCCAGACGCCCGCCCGGGCCTGCCACGCATGGTGATCCCAGGCGTGAAGCCCCACTTCGTGATGGCGCGACGCCTCGCAGATAACCGCTTCATTCCCCGCGCCAATGCGCCTGCCGGGCCAGGCGGTGCCTGCCAGCAGAATATCCCAGCCGTACAGCGTAGCCGCGCGCGAGCGCAGCATTTTGAACAGAAATGCCGGTTTAACCAGGCGCCACAGGTGGCGCCCCATGTTGTCTGGCCCGACGCTGAAGAAGAAGCTGGCCCGCACGCCGTGCTTGCTCAGCAGCGCCAGCAGGCGCGGCACGCCGTCGCGCGTCCCGCGGAAGGTGTCGACATCAATGCGTAAACCGACTTTTTTCATGACGCCTGTTCCGCTAGCTCCACGGTGCGCAGGAAGAAATCGAGCGTTTCATCAACGGTCTGCGCCATCTTCACGGTAGGCGTCCAGTTCAGGCAGCGCTTCGCGTTGCGAATGTTTGGCTTGCGATGCTCAACGTCCTGATAGCCTTTGCCGTAATAGCTGCTGCTCTCGACCTCGCGGAAGCCGGCAAACGGCGGGAACTGGCCGCGCAGCGGGTGACGCTCAAAGCTTGCCAGCAGCATTTCCGCCAGCTCGCGGATGCTCGCTTCGTTATCCGGGTTGCCGATGTTAATGATCTCCCCGTTGCAGCGGCCGTCTTTGTTTTCAATGATGCGGAACAGCGCTTCGATACCGTCTCTGATGTCGGTGAAGCAGCGCTTCTGTTGGCCCCCTTCGATAAGCTTAATGGGCGAGCCTTCCACCAGGTTGAGGATCAGCTGGGTGATCGCGCGCGAGCTGCCGATACGCGCCGCGTTGAGGTTGTCCAGGCGCGGCCCCATCCAGTTGAACGGGCGGAACAGGGTGAAGCGTAGCCCCTCTTTTTCGCCGTAGGCCCAGATGACGCGGTCCAGCAGCTGCTTGGAAACCGAATAGATCCAGCGCTGCTTGTTGATAGGCCCCACCACCAGGTTGGAGGTGTCTTCGTCGAAGTTACTGTCGGTACACATGCCGTACACCTCCGAGGTGGACGGGAAGATAATGCGCTTATCGTATTTCACGCAGTCGCGGATAATCTTCAGGTTCTCTTCAAAATCCAGTTCGAACACGCGCAGCGGGTTGCGGGTGTATTCGATGGGCGTGGCAATCGCTACCAGCGGCAGCACCACGTCGCATTTTTTGATGTGGTACTCAATCCATTCGGAGTGGATGCTGATATCCCCCTCCACGAAGTTAAAGCGCGGGTTGTTGAGGAAGCGGCCGATCGCATCGGATCCAATATCCAGACCGTAGATCTCGTAATTGTCATCCTTCAGCAGGCGTTCGGTCAGGTGGTTACCGATAAACCCGTTCACGCCGAGGATCAGCACGCGCGTGCGGCGTTTGATTGCCACCACCGGCGCGCTGGCGATCAGCGCCCCCGCAACCAGCCCCAGAGACTGCGCCAGCTGCGCGCCCTGAACGTAGAGACCGTTATCCGTTTGCCCGGTGACGATCTCCAGCGCCTGCTCGCCGCAGCTCACAATCAGCGGAGCGACGGAAACAACGGTGCCCGGCTTCGCGGCGGGAATGTCGTCACGCACGCGGGATTTCCAGACGATAAACTTGCTGACGCCAGAGAAGCCGAACGCCCCCGGCCACGGGTCGGACACGGCGCGCACCAGGTTATGCAGCTGGCGCGCCGGTTTGTTCCAGTCCAGACGCCCATCCTCCGGCGTGCGGCGGCCATAGCAGCTCGCCTTGCTCTCATCCTGCGCGGTTTCAGTAACGGTTCCCTGAAGCACAGCAGGCAGCGTATCGCGCAGCAGTGTTTGCGCCGCCGAGCAGAGCCTGTGGTGCAGCTGCAGCGCCGTTTCGTCGGCATCAATGCTCACTTTTTGCTGCGCCACGATTGCGCCCGCATCCGCACGTTTCACCATCCGGTGCAGCGTGACGCCGGTTTCCGTTTCGCCGTTCGCCAGCACCCAGTTCAGCGGCGCGCGGCCGCGATACGCGGGCAACAGCGAACCGTGCAGGTTAAACGCGCCTTTTGTCGCCACGTTCAGGATGTCGTCGCAAATCAGGTTGCGGTAGTAGAACGAGAAAATCACCTCCGGCGCCAGCTTCTGAATGCGGTCAATCCAGAGCGGATGGTTTACATCATCCGGGGCGTAAACCGGAATGCCGTGCTCTGCGGCAATGCGCGCCACCGAGCCGTAGAAGTGATTTTCGCCGGCCGCGTCCGGGTGGGTGAAGATAGCGGCGATCTCGAACCCGGCGTCCAGCAGGGCCTGTGTGCCGGAGCACCCCATATCGTGATAGGCAAATACGACGGCTTTCATGGGTGTTTTTCCTCTTGTGATGCGGTGCGTTCCTGGCGGACAACGCGTTGAATAAAGTAGCGCGGACGCGCGCGAACATCGTTATAGATACGGCCGATGTACTCACCGAGCAGGCCCATGCCGATAAACTGGGCGCCGATGAACGTGAACAGCACGGCAAAGAGCATAAAGACCCCTTCCGCTGCCCACTGCGGGCCAAAGACCAGCCGCAGCACCACCAGCAGAACCGAAAGCGCAAACCCGGCCAGCGCGATGATGCTGCCAAAGACGCTCAGCAGACGCAGCGGCGTGGTGGTCAGGCAGGTGATCAGGTCGTACATCAGGTTGATCAGGCGCATAAAGCTGTACTTCGATTCGCCGTGCTCGCGCTCGGCGTGCAGGACGGGGATCTCCGTCGCCTTACGCGCAAAGGTGTTCGCCAGAATCGGAATGAAGGTGCTGCGCTCGTGGCAGTGCAGCATGGCGTCGACAATATGGCGGCGATAGGCGCGCAGCATACAGCCGTAGTCGCCTATCGCTTTACCGGTCGCTCGCTGGATCAGGCGGTTGATGGCCCGTGAGGCCAGCTTGCGGAACAGGCTGTCCCGGCGGTTTTGCCGCACGGTGCCGACCACGTCGTAGCCCTCGTCGGCTTTGGCAACCAGGCGCGGGATCTCCTCCGGCGGGTTTTGCAGATCGGCATCGAGGGTGATAATCAGATCGCCCGTTACGTGGCTGAACCCGGCCACGATCGCCGAGTGCTGGCCGTAGTTACGGTTAAGCAGCACGGCGACAATGTGGCTCCCCTGCACGTTCGCGGCGTCGGTGAGTATTCGGGCGGAGTCGTCGCTGCTGCCGTCGTCCACCAGCAGAATTTCATAAGCCTTGCCCAGCGACTCGCAGGCAGCCGCGGTGCGGCGGATCAGTTCCGGCAGGCTCTCCTGCTCGTTGTAGACCGGGATCACCACGGAGACTTTCTGAACGGGCTGGGCGCTGAACATATCAATGTCCTGCAAGCTGATGGAGCGCGGTAATGACGCGGGTTGTGTCGTCATGAGTCATGTCCGGGAAAAGGGGAAGAGAACAAATACGCGCGCTGTTCCACTCAGCGTTCGGGAGTGATACCTGTGGAAAACGCTCGCGGTAGTATTTTTGCGTGTGGGCCGCGCGGAAGTGCAGCCCGGTGCCGATGCCCTGCTCTTTCAGCGCCGCCATGAGCGCATCGCGCGATATGCCGCACCGGTCTTCGTCCACGCGAATGATAAACAGGTGCCAGGCGTGCAGGTGCGGCCAGGACGGAATGCGCAGCGGCTGAAAAGGGGTATCCGAGAGTTCAAGCAGGTAGCGGTCGGCAATGTCGCGGCGGCGCCTGTTGGCCTCGCCCAGCTTGCCCAGCTGCACCAGCGCCAGCGCGGCGTTGATATCCGCAAGGTTGTATTTGAACCCCGGGGCGATGACCTCCGCCTGCGGCGCACGGCCGTGGGTCTGTCGGTCATAGGCATCGACGCCCAGCCCGTGAAACTTCAGGCTGCGAATTTTATGCGCCAGCTGCTCGTCGTCCGTCACCACCAGCCCGCCTTCGGCGCAGGTCATGTTTTTGATGGCGTGGAAGGAGAAAATGGCCGTGCCCTGCCAGCCCACGTGGCGGTTGTTGTAGTACGTGCCTGCCGCATGGGCGGCATCTTCAATGACCGGAATACCGTGGCGCTCGCCAACAGCGCGAATGGCGTCGATATCGCAGGGCGCTCCCGCGTAATGCACCGGCACGATGGCTTTGGTGCGCGGCGTAACGGCGGCTTCAACGGCTTCAGGCGTCACCATCAGCGTGTCTTTGTCGACGTCGATCATCACCGGCGTTGCGCCAAGCAGTACGATCATATTCAGCGTCGATACCCACGTCAGGGAGGGGGTAATCACCTCATCGCCCGGCCCGACGCCCAGCGCCATCAGGGTAACGTGCATGCCCGCCGTTGCGGAGCACACGGCAACGGCATGGCGGTTGCCCGTGAGCGTGCAAAATGCCTCTTCAAGCGCCAGGTTTTTTGGCCCCGTGGTGATCCAGCCAGAGGTTAATACCTCCTGCACTGCGGCTATTTCCTCAGGCCCCATGGACGGGCGGGAAAAAGGCAAAAAATCACGCATTATTAATTTCCTTGAGATAGATAAGGCAGCTTTTGGATATTAACCAAATGTTGGTCCGTTTATTTCAACGAACCATAAACTCATCTCAAGGTAGCGCGCATTTCTTAGGAAAAAATTAAGATGGGGGAAAACAGGAAGGGATATTTATTTTAAAACACTTATTAAACAATGCGTTAAATTATAACCAATGCTTTATTTTGTGAGTAACTTCAACGTTCACGGCCATTTTTCTTAAACCAACCATCAACAAATAAAAAATTTCCCGATCATTTCTAATAAATGTGAAATGCATCGGGAACTTTTCTTTTTAGTTAACTGTCGCGCTTATTTTAAATTATCGGGAAAGTTTTCCGGCAGCTCGCTGGCGGCACAGGCAATAACGCTGTCGTTATTTACACCGCAGTCCCGCACGAAGGTGATAGTGGCAAATTCATCGATCACTTCGGTTGGATACGCCGGGCCCGCGTCGCGATAGCTGTTCATCAGCGGAATGTGGTCGTTCTGGAAGCAGACGGTTTTTTCCGGATTATTCATCACCCAGCGCGGGAAGAAGATGGTGCCGTGGAACAGGTTATCGCCCAGGTTCACAATCAGGCTAACGTCGGTTCCGGTTGGCTCTGTCCAGGAAATTTTATAGATGCTCTCCCCTACGCGAACGATGTACGCCTGCTGGTCTTTCACCCAGCGGTTGCCGACAAGGCCGCTGTGGATGCGGTAGTCGAGGGTGTTTTCGTTTTTTACGTAAATCTCGTAGTTCCAGCCGTTATCGTAGGTATAAACCAGATGTTTGCCGACGAAGTCGCTTAAATCATGTTTGTCAAAGTTGCTCATAATGTGTCTCCTTTGTGTTGATGAACGTATCGTACCCCTTCAAAAATTGAATGAATAACGCTATGTTTGAATCAAATTAATTCAAAATTTAGATATGTCATGCACAAAACAACGCTTGAGCAGTGGTTACTGCTGGAAAAAGTGGTGGAGGCCGGCAGCTTTGCTAAAGCGGCGGAGCTGACCCACCGGAGCCAATCTTCCGTGAGCTACAACCTCTCTTTGCTGCAGGAACGGCTGGGCGTTGCGCTGCTGGTGGCGGAGGGAAGGCGGGCCGTGCTCACGCCCGCCGGGGAACTGCTGTTGAACCAGGTGAAGCCGCTGCTGAAAGCGTTCTCGTACGTCGAGACGCGCGCCGCCACGCTGCAGAGCGGCATGCGCACCCGAATCGATCTTATAGTAGACAGTATTTTCCCGCGCCGCCGCCTGTTCGCCATTTTGCGTCAGTTCCAGCAGCAGTATCCGCAAACCCAGGTGCGCCTCACCGAAGTGCTGGAAAATACCCGCGCTGACGCCCTCAATGACGAAGCGGATGTGATGGTGTTAACCCGCCGCCAGGACATCACCGGGCTCGGCGAGTGGCTGATGAATATCGATTTTGTCGCCGTCGCCCACCGTGACCATCCCCTGTTTAACCTTGATGTGCCGCTCAACGACGATATGCTGCGCCCGTGGCCGCTGATCCAGATAGCGGACAGCCAGCCCGCTGCGCGCCCTGCCGGGGAGTCCTGGACCTTTTCGACCATCGACGCCGCCATTGAAGCGGTGATGTATCAGGTCGGCTACGGCTGGCTACCGGAGGAGCGTATTCAGCCCCTGCTGGAACAGGGCACGTTAAAGGTGCTGCCGCTGAGCCACGGCGTCCGCAGAGCCACGCCGCTGCACCTGATCGTCAAACGCTCCCTCTCTCCGCTGGATGAGCAGGTGGAAACGCTGCTGCGCCTTTTTAGCCAGGAGCCGCCATCATCAACTGCTACGCTTTAAGGTCCGAAGGTTAAAAACGACAAGGAGCAGAGGATGAAAATCGATTTTACGGGGAAAGTCGCGTTAGTGACCGCCTCAACCGGCGGGATTGGGTTTGCCATCGCCCGAGGGCTGGCAGAAAGCGGTGCAGAGGTGATCGTTAATGGCCGCAGCACTGAATCGGTTAACAACGGTATTCAGCAGCTTCAGCAGGTGGTGCCAGGCGTGCAGGTACGCGCCGCCATCGCCGATCTCAGCACCCAGGAAGGCGTGGAGGCGCTGCTGAAAGTGGCGACCAACGTCGATATTCTGGTGAATAACGCCGGGATTTACGGCCCGCAGGATTTCTATTCCACAGACGACGAGACCTGGGAACGCTACTGGCAGACCAACGTGATGTCCGGCGTGCGGCTCGCGCGCGCCCTGCTGCCGGGCATGGTGCAGAAGGGCTGGGGGCGCGTGGTGTTTATCTCGTCCGAGTCGGCGTGCAATATTCCTGCGGATATGATCCACTACGGCGTGACCAAAACGGCCCAGCTCTCGCTGGCGCGCGGGCTGGCGAAATTCGTGGCGGGCAGCGGCGTTACGGTCAACAGCGTCCTGCCAGGCCCCACGATGTCGGACGGTTTCGCCGAAATGATGAAGGACGAAATCGAAAAAACCGGGAAATCGCTCGAGCAGCTGGCGAAAGAGTTTGTGATGGCTAACCGCCCGAGCTCGATCATCCAGCGCGCGGCAACGGTCGAGGAGGTCGCCAATATGGTGGTGTACGTATGCTCGGCTCAGGCCTCCGCCACCTCCGGCGCGGCGCTGCGCGTCGACGGCGGGGTGGTGGACGACATCGTCTGATCCGTCAGGCGGCAGCGCCTGCCACGCGGCGGGTGGTGATGAAGCGTTGCTGCCAGTAGCTGTCGGTCAGGGTGGAAACCGTTACGCCCTGGCTGGTCGAGGCGTGAATAAACTGGCTGTCACCAATGTAAACGCCCACGTGCTTACGGTGCGGCCCCGTCTGGAAGAACACCAAATCCCCGGCCCTGAGGCGGTACTGCGCCACCTGCACGCCGCGGTGGATCTGCTCGCCCGTCGTGCGCGGCAGGTTGAGATGGGCCGCCTCGCTGAACACATTTTGCATCAGCGCCGAGCAGTCCACGCCCCGGTGCGT